>JAPOON010000485.1 GCA_026713405.1 Gammaproteobacteria bacterium | reverse complement strand
CGGTAACGCAGATACCGGCGCCGGTCGTCGCCGCACGGGCGGCAGCGCCGACCGGCGCGTCACCCGGCGGGTTGCGAACTGGGTCCACCGCAGTCGTTGCGCCCACCCAGGCCGCGACCGCGCCTGGCTACAGGTTCACGGAACTCCCCTGGCTGACGCCGTGCGAAAACGCAGAACGCTTGCAGGCCAACAGGTTGCTGGGCGGCCCGGGGTCACAGGATGGGGCTGTTCCGTGGCCGGACGAACTGCGTAGCGCCTTCGAGCATGTGGCCGGTGTCGAACAGGACATCATGGAAGCGGATGTGCTGCTGCAGAAGTCTCGAACGTCATCGTTGAGCAAAGCGGAGTTGCACAGGCTTCGGGAAATCGTCGACTTCTCCAAGGAGGTCCTCGCTTCGTACGGCGCAATGCTTGATCTGATGCTCCTTCCGGTGTCGAACGGCGGTGCCGCCGACGTGGAAAGCGAAAGGCTCGCAACGAACCTGACGCAACGTTTCGAACTTGTGCGGCGACATTTTTTCAGCCAGGTCTGGGAGGAGCCCTCAAGGCGCGTAAAACTGGCATTGCCGGTCGGCGCGGTAAAGGATGTTGCAGTTGAGAGCCGCGTCGTCCCCGGCGCGGCGCTGGGGCGGTTCTTTCCGGGTGGCTACCCGACGGCGCGAGGCCCGGCGTCGAGGGCTCCGTTCTTCAGCCATGTCCCCGGTCTCGGGCACACGAGCGCGATCAACGCCCGGGGCGAGGTGATTTATTCCGGTTTGTGCCATGACCTGGCCGAGCTTGCCTACCTGGGCCGTGACTTTCTGTTCCACTACGACAGTAACAGGGGTAACGTGCCTTATTCGTTGGGGCGGATCGTGCGGGACCTGATGGTCACTGATGATCTCTGCATCGAGATGGGCAAGGATCCAGAGGTAGTGGCCAACGGCATTGTGGAATCGTTCCGGAGTGCCCCCCCGATGGTCATAGATTTTATGGATTTGGAATTTCGCAATGCGGTCGCCCGGAATATGGTCAGCGAAGTCGTATTGGCCGCGCTGGTCACCGATCCGCCGAAACTGTCCGAGGCGCTCGAAGGAAAACGGGTCGACATCAAACTGTGCTGGGTCGTGGACTTGATCGAGACGCTATTCCATTCCGATGCAAAGATCGATTCGTTGTTGCCGTTCGGGCAAGCCGCCAAGATGGAGGCTAACGGTCCCCTGGAATTGAGTGTGCGTGACGCGGACGGTGCCCAGCGCAAGATACAGGTCGATTTCAGGAGTCGACAGTTCCTGTTCATTGATCCCCATGACCCGTTCCGGTCGCCGGACAGCCAGCGTGAGGTCATGAGGTGGGAGCGGGAACGATTGCTCGGGCCGGCGGAGTCGCGCGACCTGGGCGGCGATGCCATGGTCCGGGCGGACGATATGGCTGTTCGAATTCGGGAGTTGCGCGATGAAATCGCCGGAACCGGCGGGGAAGCATGCCGAGCCCCCGCCGGAACTCCCGGTTCTGCGGGGGAGAGCGAAAAACGGTCCGTGCTGGATGCCGAAATGCGGCATCTCGAGAGGAACCGCCGCACCCTGCTTGTGGTCGGTCAGCAGTTGAAAGACATGTGCGGGAAGGATTTTGTGATGGTGGGTACGGTCGACGGCCGGCAATGCGCGATGTACCCGGAGACAATGGCCAGGCTGGCGCTTGTAAGTCACCTCATGGGTGAAACGCCGGTGATGGCCAAATCGGGTGGCCAGGGCG
>JAPOON010000484.1 GCA_026713405.1 Gammaproteobacteria bacterium | reverse complement strand
AGCCTTCGTCCCGGGCCGTTCGCGGCGAGACGACATCGGAGTTGACGACGAAATCGAAGGTCTCGAAGCGCTGCACGACCCCCAGCAGGTGTCCGCCGTCGTCGCTCATCGCCCAGTGGTAGGGCGCCGCGAACTTCTCGAACATGGCATCGTAGAGGGGTTCGAACCGCTCTCGCGGCAGGTCCCGGATGAGCCCGGCCGGCCACAGCTCCTTGCGCGCCCAGGGGTTGTTCAGGTTGACGAAGTCCCACACCGCCGTCTCCCCCGCCCGCAGCCGGTTGACGGAGGTCGGGTCGGAGACGTGAATCTCGTAGCGGATCGACCCGCCCGTCCGTTCCCGCCAGAGGTCCAGCAGGCGCGGGGCGGCATAGGCATCCCAGGTCAACAGCGCCAGTTCGCGGCGGGCGTCGCGCGCCGGCGCGCAGCCGAACATGGCCGCGCCGGTCGCCGCGGCGAGGCCGGCGACGAACCGCCTGCGGCTCGTGGCCATGGGCGGGCATGGCGTCATGACATGAGCCCCAGGATCAGGCCGATGAGGGTGTACTGGAGCGTATGGTAGCCGGCATTGATGAACCACAGGCGCAGCTTCTTGTACTCGAAGAGGTAGTTGATCCCGAAGGAGCCTCCAACCCACACCAGCCCGACGCAGAGCCCCGCCAGGGTGCAGCCAACGACGCCCATGCTCGCCGGATCGAGGAACATGTCCATGGCAGCGGCGCCGACAAGCGCAATCACGAAGGATATGCCGAACGTCTTGGCAGGGCTGGCTTGCCTCGCCATTTCATCGGTAATCCCGGTCTCTTCCTGCCAGGCCTTTATGAACAGGAGGGGTGAGTACCAAAGAGCGCCTACCCCGAAGCCAACGACGGCGGCGACCAGCACCGCAAGATAATCGAGTTCCATGGTCTGAATCGTTCCTTTTCTGGTTGATGGATCGAGCGCGTATCCGCCATGCACGCCCCTGGTGAGGACGAACACGGCATCATGTGCGTGCAGCTCTCCCAGTGCTGGACACGCTACCATGAATCACCCCGGGATTGCCGGGGGTTAGGAGCCTGCGCCGCAAGCTCCTGGTTCGTCAGGGCGGAGTTGCCCCGGGGGCCACGGGGCCGACCCGTTCACTGGACGTCGGAGATATCCGACCCGGATACGTCGGGCCTACGTCGTGGGCGCTGGTCAAGCCAGACACCCGGATTCCGGCCGCCGTCCGTCCGTGAGCGGATGGGTCCCCGGCTCGTTTCCGAAAGCTGGTCGGCAGCCGGGACCTTCTGCAACAGATCGACTTTGAAACCGGATTTCACCAGGCGCCCGCCAGCCAGTATCACCGGCACGTTCAAGCTGCTGCCGGCGGGCATGTCGGGCACCTCTGCCGGCCCCGTTGCCAATTCGCCGCCCTGCCCGGACGGCGAGGCAGGCGATTCGAACGCTGCCAGTGCAGGCTGCCACAGGCGCCTGTCCAGATCGATCTCTGGAGGAACCCCTTGCGCGCTGTCGGCGACCGCGGCCAGAAAACTGATGTGCGATTCCAGCCGGTCGACCAGGTCGCTGCCCTCGGCACAGCTCAACGCGGCCGTCTCGCCCATCTCGTAACCGATCAGTGCAAGCCGCGCCGCCACCTGCCGCTGCGCGACGGCTCCTGAAGGCCAATCGCCCTCCGGTGTCCGCAAGGCCTTTACCTGCGCGTCCAGCTTCTCCAGCGCGATGACCGATCTTTCCATGCGTCTGATGACCTGGTCCAGCACGCACAATGACCTGTAGCTCGATTTCGATTTCCAATGAGTTGAACCGAGTCTCTCGACCAGGTCCCGATGGCCCGCTTGCGACTTGTCGCGAAGTTTCAAATTGCGACGGATCGTGGCTTGCGTGACGTCGAGATGCGTCTTGAGATCACCCCCCGGCTCCGGCGAATCGAGCGGCCCAAGCAGCCGCAAGCCTGCTTTGCGATTGACCGCCCGGCACAGCCGTTGCGCGGCTGGATCCTGCCCCAGGCAGAATGCGAACTGCCGACAGTCGGCTTGAACACGCCGCGCCTGCCCGCCGCCCTCTGATTGCACCTCAGTGTCCCCAACGGCCCCGAACCTCGACAGCACGTTGTGCTGGCCGCGCCACAACTCGAGATCGCCCGGCTTCAGCAACGCAATGGAGAACAATTTGACCCGAGCGGCATCCTCTACCGACTCCTCGCAACCTGACGACCGCCGGACAACGAAAGCAGCGGTGGCCAGATCATTGACGGCCAGGCGGTGCGCCGACTGCCGAAGATTCGATAGAGCGGTGGACTGCACCTCGAGCCACCGTCCGCTCGCGCGCGCGGGCCGCAAATTCTCGAATATCGCCGGCGCCATCCGTCGTTGCATGGTACGTGTGTACTCCGAGTCGCCTCTCACGACCAAGGCCTTGATCACTTTTCTCAGTTCCTTGTTGGTCAACCGATCGAGCAACTTGCCGTTGAGGTCGGCTCCGGGAAAAAGATCATGTCGCAGACCCGAAAAGAGCGCTTCGTCCTCCGCACTGGTCAGGGCGACCGCGGAGAGCCCGGGCAAGTGCGAGTACCTGGTTGCGCCTGACCCTGCAAAGCTCTCTGGCGAAGGATAGCCGCCCACAAAGTGCGCGCCCAACGCCCGACCGGACACCACAAAGCGTTCGACCGCGACCCGCTTGCCCCCCTTTGACGGCAACGTCGCCTCCACCCGGCTGCGTGTGCCCGCCTCCAGCCAGGCTGTCAGATGAATCGGCAAGTTCTCCCACACATCGCCCAGACGGGCCATTAAACCCGTCAGCAGTTCGGTGTTCTCTCGGTTGAATGTGCCAGGCTGCGTCAAGAAATCGAGCAGGCGGTGGGCCCGATCCTGTCGCATGGGCATGTAGAGTATGCTTTGGAGGGTCAGGCCACGGATTTGCCGCCATTCGGCGGCATCCAGCGAACACTCTCGGGATTTCATCAGCAAACATTGCATGCCATCGAACTCGGCTTCAGCCTTGCGCACTGTGCCACCCAGTTCTTCGAGGCACTCGCGAATCCTCGGGCGGTTTTCAATCCGAACCAGTGCATCCAGCCACGCATCCATCTTCCGCACGGTCGGGGCCTGAACGGTACACCTGCCGCCGAGCCTCGCCGTCGCGCGAGCGGTAGCGCTCGCCCGCAGGCGTTGACGCGGTGAAACCGCCCCCGGACTACCTGACACGCCGGATACCCGCCGGCCCCTGAAACTGCCGCGCCTCGGCCCCGCCGCAACGCCCCGCGCGCTGTCGATTCCCGCGTTGGCGGCTCCTTGTGCCGGCACTGCGCTTCCTTTCACGATACTTCTCCTTGCCCTGGCTGGCGCCGTCACCTTGTTTCCGTTTTCCCTGACTCCGCCCGGAATCGTCACCGCTTCGACTCGCGGCAGAACCGATTCGTCGATCAAGCCTCACGGACATGGATCGCCCAGAACGCGCGCCAGCGACTGTTGACGCGGGGAGGCCCGCGACAAACCGCCTGCGGTTCGTGGCCATGGGTGGGCATGGGATCACGACATGAGCCCCGGGGTCGGGCCGATGAGGGTGTACCGGATCGTGTGGCAGCCGGCATTGATGAACCAGAGGCGCAGCTTCTTTTACTCGAAGAGGTAGTTGATCCCGAAGGAGCCTCCGGGGTAACGCGCTCATTGGACGTCCGAGATATCCGACCGGTAATCGGCGGGCGCACCTCGAGGGCGCGGCTCAAGCCAGACATCCGGGTTCCGGTCGCCATCCATCCGTGAGCGCATGGGTTTCCGGGTTGTTTCCGAAGGCTGGTCGGCAGCCGGGAGCTTCTGCAACAGATTGACCTTGAAACCGGATTTCACCAGGCGCCCGCCCGCCAGTTTCACCGGCAAGCTCATGCCCCTGATGACACGCATGTCGGACTCCCTTGCCGGCCCTGTTGCCAATCCGCCACCCTGTCCGGAGGGCGAGGCGGGCGATTCGAACGCCGCTGGCGCAGGTTGCAACAGGCGCCTGTCCGGTTCGATCTCCGGAGGGACCCCTCCCGCGCAATCGGTGACGGCGGCCAGAAAATTGATGTCCGCTTCCAGCCGGCCGACCAGGTTGCTGCCGCCGGCACAGCTCAACACGGGCGTCTCGTCCATCAGGTAACCGATCAGTGCAAGCCGCGCCGCCACCTGCCGCTGCGCGGCAGCCCGTGAAGGCCAATCGCCCTCCGGTGTGAGCCTGGCCTTGACTTGCGTGCCCAGCTTCTCCACCGCACTGACCGATCTATGCATCCGTTTGGCCTCCAGGTCCAGCAAGCACAATCGTCCGTAGCTCGATTTCGATTTCCAATGGGTCGAACCAAGGTCCCGGACCAGTTGCCGATAGTCCTCTTGCGCCGCGGTACGCATCCTCAAATGCCGATCAATGATGCCTTTCCTGAGTTCGAGACTCGCCTTGAGATCACCACCCAGCCCCGGCGATTCGAGTGGCCCAAGCAGGCGCATGCCTGCTTCGCGATTGACCGCCAGGCACTGCCGTTGCGCGGCTGGATCTTTCCCCACGCAGAGCGCGAACTGCCGAACCATGACCTGACTATGCAGCGGGCGCTCATCGCTCGGTAAATTCACCTGGATTGTCCCATCGTCCCCGAGCGCCGACAGCCGTTCGTGTTGACCACGCCACAACTCGACATCTCCCGGCTTCAGCAACGCCATGGAGAACAGTTTGACCGGCTTGAGTTCCCCCCTCAAATCAGCACGAACTGCCTTCGGATCGCAAACGAAAACGGCGGCCGCCAGATCACTGACAGCAAACTGGTGCGCCGAATTCTGAAGCTTCGCCAGACCACGGGACTTCCCCTCGGACAGGCGCGAGTTCTCTCCAGCGGACCGAAAGATCGAGAACAGCCCGGACGCGACCGCTCCCTGCAGAACAGGAGGGCAATCCGGCTGGATTCCCAGGAAATTGATTCCAATCACGTTCTTCAATTCCTCATCGGTCAACCGAGCAAGCAACTTGTCGTTGAGTTCACCTCCGGGAAACAGATCATGTCGCAGACCCGCAAACAGCACTTCGCCCCTTGCATTGGTCAGGGTAACCCCGGAGAGCCCCGGCAAGTGCGAGTACCGGGCTGCGCCATGCTGTCTCAAGCTCTCCTCCGAAGGGTAACCGTTCACAAAGTGCGCGCCGAACGCCGAGGCGGGCAACACATAACGTTCGACTTCGACCTGCCTGCCCCCCTGCATCGGCAACGTCGCCTCCACCCGGCTGCGTGTGCCAGCCTCCCGCCAGCCTGCCTGGTGATGCGACAGGTACTCGCATACATCGTCCAATCGGGCCAGCAGCCCGCCCACTACTTCGGTGTTCTCCCGGTCAAGCGTGCCGCGCTGCGACAGCGCCTCGACCGAGCGGCCGGCCAGCGTCCCCCGCTCGGGCATCCACACTTCGCCCTGCCGGGTCAGGGCACGCAAGGCCCGCCATTCGGTGGCGTTCAGCGAACCCTCCCGGGACTTCATCAACAGGCGTTTCATGCCATCGACCTCGGCT
>JAPOON010000483.1 GCA_026713405.1 Gammaproteobacteria bacterium | reverse complement strand
CGCTGATCGAAAACACGGACCTCGGCGCGGTGGAGATCGTGGAGAAGGCGCTCGGCATTGCCGCCGACATCTGCATCTACACGAATCACAGCCGCACCATCGAAAGCCTGGCCGCCGGCTAGCTCACCGGACCGACGGACGACACGACATGCAGAAAAACTCGGTGATGACGCCAAGGGAGATCGTCCACGAACTGGACAAGCACATCATCGGCCAGGATGCCGCCAAGCGGGCGGTGGCCATTGCGCTCAGGAACCGTTGGCGGCGCATGCAGCTCGACCAGGAGATGCGCGAGGAGATCACCCCGAAGAACATCCTCATGATCGGTCCGACGGGCGTCGGCAAGACGGAAATTGCGCGGCGCCTGGCGAGGCTCGCCGGTGCGCCCTTCATCAAGGTCGAGGCCACCAAGTTCACGGAAGTGGGCTATGTGGGGCGGGACGTGGAGTCCATCGTCCGTGACCTCGCCGACGTGGCGGTGAAGATGCTGCGCGAGACGCAGCTAGCCAGGGTGCAGCACCGCGCCGACGACGAGGCGGAAGAACGCGTGCTCGACGCGCTGCTGCCGGAGCCCCGCAACGCCGGGTTCAACACCGACGGCGACGATTCCCACAAGTCATCGGCGACACGGCAGATATTCCGCAAGAAGCTCAGGGAAGGCGAACTCGACGACAAGGAGGTCGAAATCGAGATCGAGGCGATGCCGGTGGGTGTGGAGATCATGGCGCCGCCCGGCATGGAGGAGTTGACCAGCCAGTTGCAGGGCATGATCGGCAACCTGGGCTCGGGCCGGAAGCGTTCCATGCGCATGAAGATCAAGGATGCCTACAAGCGGCTTCGCGAGCAGGAGGCGGCCAAGCTCATCAACGAGGACGAAGTGAAGGCCCAGGCGGTCGAGGCGGTCGAGCAGACGGGCATCGTCTTTCTCGACGAGATCGACAAGGTGGCCAAGCGCAGCAACGCGGTCGGTGCGGATGTCTCCCGCGAGGGCGTGCAGCGTGACCTGCTGCCGCTGATCGAAGGCTGCACGATTTCCACCAAGTACGGCATGGTCAAGACCGACCACGTCCTGTTCATCGCCTCCGGCGCCTTCCATGTTTCCAAGCCTTCGGACCTGATTCCGGAACTGCAGGGCCGATTGCCGATCCGGGTCGAGCTCTCGGCCCTGACCGCGGACGACTTCAAGCGCATCCTGGTCGAACCCGATGCCTCGCTCACCGAGCAATACCAGGCGCTTCTGGGTACGGAGAACCTGGGCATCGAGTTCACGACGGACGGGCTGGAGCGCATCGCCGAACTCGCCTGCCAGGTCAACGAGAACACCGAGAACATCGGCGCCCGGAGGCTGCACACCGTGATGGAGCGGCTGCTGGACGAAGTCTCGTTCTCCGCCGGCGACACACCCGGTACGCCGGTAAACATCGATGCCGCGTACGTCGACAAACACCTCGAGGCCCTGGTGGAAGACCAGGACCTCTCCCGATACATCCTCTAAAGGGAGTCGTCCGCGCAAGCGGCCAGCGTCGTGCAGCCTTCCAACATCACCTACCGCAAACGCAGCAAGACACTGGTGCTGGAGTACGGGCCGTCAAGTTCGGAACTTTCCGCTGAACTCCTGAGGGTGTATTCGCCTTCCGCGGAGGTGCGGGGCCACAGCCCGGAACAGAAGCGCCTGCAGACCGGCAAGAAACAGGTCGCCATCACCGGGATCGAACCCGTTGGAAATTACGGCATCCGCCTGACCTTCGATGACGGTCACGACACCGGTATCTATGCCTGGGAATACCTCAAGGACCTTGCCGAACATCGGGACCTGTACTGGCAGGACTATCTGGCCGACCTGAAGGCCGCCAACGCCTCCCGGCTGCCCGCCATCCCGGTCGGCCATTTCACGCCCCGGAAGACCTGAGTTCCGCCCATCCGGATTGCGGCCCGCCGGGGCGGGTAAGCATCGGCGTTCAAGGGGAGTAAACTCCGGCCCATGAGCGATGAGGAGCGCACCACCGGCTTCGGCGACCGCGAGGTGAGCCCGGAGGAGAAGACCCGCCTGGTGGGCGGGGTATTCGATTCCGTGGCGCATCGCTACGACCTGATGAACGACCTCATGTCGTTGGGCAGTCACCGGCTGCTGAAGCGCATGACGGTTGAAATGGCGGGGGGGGGCGAAGGCCAGCGGGGGCTCGAGCTCGCCGGGGGGACCGGGGGCCCCGCCCCGCCGGGGGGGGCCGCGGGGCGGGGAGGGGGGGCGGGGGG
>JAPOON010000482.1 GCA_026713405.1 Gammaproteobacteria bacterium | reverse complement strand
GTGATCACGCTTGCATCGATCACCACCTTGGCGATGGGGTCGGACGACGGCAGGTCGTACATGGTGTCGAGCAGCACGGCTTCGAGAATCGAGCGCAGCCCACGGGCGCCGGTCTTGCGTTCCATCGCCCGCTGCGCCACGGCTTTCAGGGCGTCCTCGCGGAAGTCCACCTCGACGCCTTCCATCTCGAAGAGCTTCGCATACTGCTTGGTCAGGGAATTCCGGGGTTCGGTGAGAATCCGCATCAGCGCGTGGATGTCGAGTTCCTCGAGGGTGGCAACCACGGGCAAGCGGCCGACGAATTCGGGAATCAGCCCGTAGCGGATGAGGTCTTCGGGCTCGACGAGGCGCAGGGTCGCCCCGATCTGCTTGCGGGATTCCTCGCCTCTCACCTCCGCGCCGAAGCCGATGCCCGACTTGTCGGACCGCTCGAGAATCACCTTGTCGAGGCCCGCGAAGGCGCCCCCGCAGATGAACAGGATGTTCGAGGTATCCACCTGCAGGAATTCCTGCTGCGGGTGCTTGCGCCCGCCCTGGGGCGGCACGGAGGCGATGGTTCCCTCGATCAGTTTCAGGAGGGCCTGCTGAACGCCTTCTCCGGACACGTCACGGGTAATGGAGGGGTTGTCGGACTTGCGTGAGATCTTGTCAATCTCGTCGATGTAGACGATGCCCACCTGGGCCCGTTCCACGTCGTAGTCGCACTTCTGCAGGAGCTTCTGAATGATGTTCTCGACATCTTCGCCCACGTATCCGGCTTCGGTGAGCGTCGTCGCATCGGCAATGGTGAACGGTACGTCGAGCAGTCTCGCGAGCGTTTCCGCGAGCAGCGTCTTGCCGCAGCCGGTGGGGCCGATCAGCAGGATATTCGACTTGGAAAGCTCCACGTCGTCTTTCTTGCCGGAGTAGTTCAACCGCTTGTAATGGTTGTAGACCGCGACCGAGAGGACCTTCTTGGCGTGTTCCTGGCCGATGACGTACTCGTCGAGGATGCCGTTGATTTCGGCGGGAACGGGGAGCTTGTCGCCGTCGCCGCTCTGCGCGCCCTCCGAGACCTCCTCGCGGATGATGTCGTTACAGAGTTCGACGCACTCGTCGCAGATGAACACGGACGGCCCCGCGATGAGCTTGCGCACCTCGTGCTGGCTCTTGCCGCAGAAGGAGCAATAAAGGAGCTTGGTGGAGTCGCCTCGCCTACCGCCTTCGTCAGCCATGCTTACCTCGACAGGATTCCGTCATCTTTAACCTTGCGGTTTATCCGGGGATTTTTCAAGCCTCGCCCGCGCTTCCCGCCCTACTGTCCGACCACGGCGGGTAGCGATTTGCGCGCCTGCTGAACCCGGTCGACCAGGCCGTATTGTTCCGCGTCATCCGGACTCATCCAGAAGTCGCGGTCGGAGTCGGCCCTGATACGCTCCACCGGCTGACCGGTATGCTGGGCGAGCAGTTGATTCAGGCGCTCGCGCATGTGCAGGATCTCTTTCGCCTGGATCTCGATATCGGCGGCGACCCCACGGGCTCCGCCCATCGCCGGCTGGTGGATCATCATGCGGGAGTTGGGCAGCGCATAGCGCTTGCCGGGCTCGCCCGCGGCGAGCAGGAAGGCGCCCATGCTGGCCGCCTGGCCGATGCACAGCGTGCTGACGTTGCAGCGCACGAACTGCATCGTGTCGTAGATGGCCATCCCCGATGTCACCGCCCCGCCGGGGCAGTTGATGTACATGTGGATGTCCTTGTCCGGGTTCTCCGACTCCAGGTACAGGATCTGCGCGATGACCAGGTTGGCCACCTGGTCTTCCACCGGCCCAACCACGAATACAATGCGGTCCTTCAACAGGCGGGAATAGATGTCGTAGGCGCGCTCGCCGCGCGACGACTGTTCGACCACCATGGGCACCAGGCCCAGTGCGCTGGTCTCTTTCATGCTGCTTCAAACTCCTTCATATGGCATTGCGAGGCCTGGCACCCTGTCGCCGATCAACCCGCCGGTTCGTCGGACGGCGGGTCGGCTGCGGCTGCGTTCTCCTCTTCGGATTCGTTGTCGTCCTCAATCTTGCCGGCAATGATGTCGGCATAGGACCGTTCCTGCAAACTCACCTGGGCCCCCTCGAGCACGGTTTCGACGACGCTGTCCTCGAGCACGGCCATTTCGACGCCCTCGAGCTGTTCCTCGTTCTGATAGTACCAGGCGACCACCTGGTCCTTGTCGGCGTAGGGTTCGGCAAGCTGCTCGATCCGCGCCCTCATCTTTTCCGCATCGGCCGTCAGTTCGTGCTGGCGAACGATTTCCCGAGTGATCAGGCCCAGGGCGACCTGCCGTTCGGCCTGCTCCCGGAACAGCTCATCCGGCAACGATACCTCCTTGCGGTCGGCTTCCGGTACGCGCTGCAGCATCCGGTCCTTGAGGGCGTGAATTTCATGGTGGACAAGTGCGTGGGGGAGCTGGACGTCGTGACTTTCGGCCAGTTGGTCCATGACCCGGCTCTTGACCTGCGCCCGGATCGCGACGTCGAGTTCACGGCGCATGTTGCCGGCGACTTCCTCGCGAAAGGCTTCCATGTCACCGTCCTCCACGCCGAATGCGCGAATGAACTCCTCGTCCACTTCGGGTAACCGGGGCTCCTGCACGACGCCCACCGTCGCCGTGAAGTGCACGGTCTTTCCGGCCAGTTCATCGCTGTGGTAGTCCTCGGGAAAATCTGCCGGGAACTCCTTGGTTTCCCCCGCCGCCATACCTCGGACCGCCTGATCGAAATCCTCGATCATGCGTCCGGAACCGACTTCGAAAACAGCGGCCTCCGCCTTGTTGCCCTCAAACGGCTCGCCGTCGAGCAGGCCCTCGAAGTCGACCGTGACCAGGTCGCCCTCTTCGGCGCCCCGCTCTACCTCGTCCCACTCCTGGCGCTGCTCGCGCAGTCGCTGCACCATGTCATCGATGTCGTCGCCGGTGATCTCGCAGGTCGGCTGCTTGATCTCCAGGTTGGAGAAATCGGCCAGCTCAACCGGGGGGAAAACCTCGAAGGTGGCCGTGAACTCGAAGTCGTCGCCCGGGTCGAGCTTGACCACCTGCAGTGCCGGCGAACCCGCGGGCGACAGCGCTTCCCGTTGCACGGCCTCGCTGAAACTCGCCCGCATGACGTCGCTGGCAGTTTCCGCCCGGGCCGCGGCGCCGAAACGGCGGCGCACTTCCTTCATGGGAACCTTGCCGGGCCGGAAACCGGGCAGGCGAACCTGGCTCCGCGTCTGCTTGAGCCTGGAGGAAACTTGATTCTCGAACTGCTCGGAGGGAACGACGATGGTCAGGCGCCGTTCGAGATCCGAGGTCGATTCAACTGATACCTGCATGGCCGGTCCTCTTATTCCCGGATCGGCTTTTCAAGTGAGTAAAGTTTGCACCCGGTCACTGTTTTCTCGTCGAGTCGGGGCATGGCCCCGTTTGTTCTCCGGCCATCACGGTGGATTGGGGTGGACGATGGGGTTCGAACCCACGACCGCCGGGACCACAACCCGGAGCTCTACCGGCTGAGCTACGTCCACCGTCAGTCTCGCTGCCGGCCTGCTGGCACGCCCGGAAGGACTCGAACCTTCAACCCCCTGCTTAGAAGGCAGGTGCTCTATCCGGTTGAGCTACGGGCGCAATAGCGGCCGCTTGCCTCTCAGACCAGCGTTTCCGCCGGCATTGGCCGGCGCCGCGCTCGCCTGGTTCAATCTGGTCGGGGTAGAGAGATTCGAACTCCCGACACCCTGCTCCCAAAGCAGGTGCGCTACCAGACTGCGCCATACCCCGGCCGAACCGCCAACCTGCAAGCCCGCCCTGGCGGCGGCGGGCGGATGATACTGACGGCTCATTCGACCGTCAAATGAGAGCCTTGTCCAACGTGACATGAGCCTGAAGGGGGAGCGTAAGTCCAACGACACATGAGCCTGTAGGCGGCGTCAGGGATCATCGGAGGATGATCGTGACGATACAGACGCAACGGGTTCAGACCCTGGAACAGGTTCGTGCCTTTGTCGAGGGCAGCGAGGCAGTGGACTTCGCCAGCGGCGACCGCGCGGGGGTCTACACGCTGGTCCGCCGTACGCTGGTGAAGCTGGACTACCATCGACTGGGCAAGCCGGACAGGGGGCTGGTGAAGCGGTATCTGGCGAAGGTGACCGGGCTGTCGCGGGCGCAACTGACGCGCCTGATCGGGCAGCATCGTCGGACCGGTCGGATCGAGGATCGGCGCGGCGGGCCACCAAGGCGGCCGTTCGAGCGCCGTTACACGCCCGCCGACATCCGCCTGCTGGCGCAAGTCGATGCGGAGCTGGGCCAGATGTCCGGGGCGGCCACGCGCGCGGTGCTGCGCCGGCAATGGCGGGTGTTCGCCGATGCGCGCTTCGAACGCCTGGCGGGACTCTCCAACGGCCACCTGTACAACCTGCGCCGCTCGCGCACCTACCGCAACGTGCGCCGGGTGTGGGATCGCACACGACCGACCGCGGTGGCGATCGGCGTCCGGCGCCGTCCCGAGCCGCGGGGCCGGCCGGGATTTGTGCGGGTGGACACGGTCCATCAGGGCGACCTGGACGGGGTCAAAGGGGTGTATCACATCAACATCGTCGACGAGGTCACCCAGTGGCAGCACGTGGGCACCGTGGCGGCGATCTCGGAAGCCTTCCTGATTCCGGTGCTCGAAGCGCTGATCGAGGCGTTTCCCTTCCAGATCGACGGTTTCCACGCCGACAATGGCTCCGAGTACATCAACCACCGGGTTGCCGAACTGTTGAACAAGCTGCATGTCGGGGAGTTCACCAAGTCCCGCGCCCGGCACAGTAACGACAACGCCCTGGTCGAGAGCAAGAACGCCTCGGTAGTCCGCAAGTGGCTCGGCTACGCCCACATCCCGGCGCACTACGCCGAGCCGGTCAACGCCTTCAACCGGGACGCGCTGTCGCCGTTTCTGAACTACCACCGACCCTGCCTGTTCCCCACCGAGGAGACCGACGCCAAGGGCCGGGTGCAAAAGTGTTATCGCGACGCCGACGTGATGACCCCCTACGAGAAGCTGAAGGCGCTCACCGACGCCGAGCAGTACCTGGTCCGGGGCATCACCTTCGAGCAACTCGATATAGTCGCCCACGCGGTCAGCGATCTGGCGGCCGCCGCGGCGCTGAACCAAGCCCGGACCGATCTGTTCCGGCTGATCGGTCGAGAGCACTCCGCCGCCTGAGGCTGTCGGAGTCCTGTGGATTTGTGGACGAGTCCTGCGGACCGGCGCACGCCCTGCGGGACGTGTGGACAGCCCGTGGACAACGCTGGTGCGTTGCCCACCGCCTGACCACACTCGCGCACCTCTCGCCCACAACTCCACAGGACCGGCAACAAG
>JAPOON010000481.1 GCA_026713405.1 Gammaproteobacteria bacterium | reverse complement strand
GGGGCGAGCCGTACCGACCGGGGGTCCCAAAAAAAACAACCACGAAACCAGCCCCGCCCCCCGGGGGAGGGCCGGAAAAAAAAAAAAGCGGGCCGCCCGCCCTTTCCCCGGGCGCGCGCCACTTCACCTCACTGAGACGGTGCCCGTGGGTGGTCGATAGTCGTCCAGTTTGACCACTTACCCATCAAGCCGCCAGCACCGACCTCGGTGTCGCTTGCGGTTGCCCGGATTCGGAACTGCGACGCATGTTGCGTGTCTCGGCCGGTTGAGGGTTCCTCGTCGTAAGAGCCGCCGCTCCATTCGCAGCGACGGGCCGCTAACCCATCAGTATCGCAGGGTGAACTCCCCGAGGTCCAGTCTCCCCAACTCCCGAAGTTGCTGTAAGCGGTCTCAGTGCCGAGAGTACCGTCGTCTACTTCCTGTCTGGTTCTGGTCTGCACCTCAACCTCATACGTGTCAGCGGCCCCGACTGCGTTCCAAGTTAGGGTCATGACGGGGTTGTTTGCGCCAGTGTAGTCCGGCTGCACGGTAAAGCGGGAGGGGACTGCCGGAGCCGTCCTGACGAATGACTTTGCTGGGCTGATCTTCCAGGGCCCGTGGTCGTTCCCCGAGTTGGCAACGCCATCAGGATCCGCGCGAACGCAGGTGTAGACGTAGTAACTGCCGGCCGCGGTCGCGCCGCCCGTAATGGTAAGAAGGTCTGTGTCGTGTGTCGCCACGACTTCAAATCCAGTCGACGTATCACTGGAGGCAACTTGTTCCGAGTCCGAAGGAATACGGACATATTCGATTGAGTCACTCAGGACATTGTCGGCGGCGGCGTTGCCGGAGGTGGCGCACGCTGCGGACTGGATGGAGTTCTTGGTCGACAGAATCACGCGTGAGTCGAACTTGGAGGCCATGTCCGGCGTGCCCTCCGTGGTTGGAACCTCCCAGACGAGGCGCCTGACGCGATCGGTTCCCGTGGGATGCTTGATAACCCAGCTATCGGTAGTCGAATAGTTAACGGACTTCGGCGCAGCCGGAAGCGTCGTCCTCACGCCATCCCCATCAGTCCCGCCGTCACCAATCGCCGCCAGTTCGGAGGCGCCGTAATCATTCACGGCTTGCAGGCAGAGCGCGTACTTCCGATACGTCTTCAGACGCCTGTCCTCGCGATGGCGACTGCTCCCTGACCTCGGGGCCGCCGTAGTGGACGTCACCGCTTCGCCGCCGTTCTCACAGGTCGGGTCCTCGTCATCTCCCGTGACCGATACCAGTCGACCCGGATACCGGAAGCCTGCTTCCGCTTCATAGGTCCATTCCAGGAATGTTGTGGTGCGTTTGGTTTCGTCCGTGCGTACCTCGGGATTAGGGGCGTCGGTGGCGTCGGCGGTGGAACTGGGGACGGTGGACGCCCACACGAGTTCCGGCGCTCCATAGGCGCGCACCTTCACATCGTTGGCGAGTTCATTCAACCACGTGCGCACCACGCACAAGCCTCTCACCGCGCCTGCACCCAACTCCGCGCCGGACACAGAACCGCGGGTGAGCGAGATGTTCTTGCCGCGGCTCTTCCACCCGGTGTTATCGGCATCCGTCCAATCACGGCCATCGACATCGGCACCTGGGTAGTCAATGTCAGCGCACGAGCCACCCTGAGCAGTAATCACCTGAACGAGGTGTTCGGTCCGCTCCCTGAGTTCGCGGTCCTCTACCGGTTCCCAGTCCCAGGTGATCGAGGTTCCGTCCGACTTCCACCTGAGGTTCAGCTCGCTGGTTTCCGTGACGACCGGCGGACGGACAACGCCGGTGGTCTCAACCGAAGCTGAGGGAACACTCCACAGGCTCTCCTCTCTTGTGGTGTCGGCGCTATCGGGGAAAGCCTTGACCTGGAAGCGATACGCCGTGCGTTCATCCAGGCCGCTCGCAATGCACTGCGTATCCGTGACAGTGCTGCCGCCGGTTTCGGACCCGCAGTTGGCGGGTTCGAACGACCCGCCTTCCTCGCTCTGCTCCACCTCGTAGCTGGCCGCGCCCGTCACTTCGCGCCAAATCAGCGTGATCGATGTGCGGGTGGGAGAACCGGGGTCGAGCCCGGTC
>JAPOON010000480.1 GCA_026713405.1 Gammaproteobacteria bacterium | reverse complement strand
CATCACGTCGGCGCCGAGCACGGCCTGGGTGACTTCGGTGTGCAACGGATTGGTGATCGCCGAGGTGAGGCCGGCGCCGATGGCCATGGTCAGGAAGGCGCTGTTGATGCCGCCGCGGTTCGGCAGGCCGAAACTCACGTTCGAGGCGCCGCAGGTGGTATTCACCTTCAGTTCGCTGCGCAGGCGCCGGACGATGTCCATCACCTGGCGCCCGGCGGTATTGATGGCCCCTATGGGCATCACCAGCGGGTCGACGACCACGTCGCTGGACGGAATGCCGTAGTCGGCCGCACGTTCGACGATCTTCCTTGCGACGTCGAAGCGCACGTCCGGGTCTTCCGAGATACCGGTTTCGTCGTTGGATATGGCGACCACGGCGGCGCCGTGTTTCGCGACCAGCGGCAGCACCGTCTCGAGCCGCTCCTCCTCGCCGGTCACGGAGTTGACGAGCGCCTTGCCCTGGTAGACGGAGAGGCCCGACTCCAGCGCCGCAACGATTGAAGAGTCGATGGACAGGGGCACATCGGTGACCTGCTGAACCAGCTTGACCGCTTCGGCCAGGATCGCCGGTTCGTCCGCGAGCGGTATGCCGGCATTGACATCGAGCATGTGCGCCCCGGCCTGCACCTGGGCGATGGCATCGGCCGTCACCCGGCTGTAGTCGCCAACCTTCATCTCGGCGGCCAGCACCTTGCGGCCGGTGGGATTGATGCGCTCGCCGATGATCACGAAGGGCCGGTCGAAGCCGATGACGACTTCGCGGGTGGCGGAACTGACAATGGTGTGGGTCATCAGGCTGCTCCCGATGCTGCTTGAGCCATTGCGGGTCGCCAGGGGGTCCGGCCTTCGAGAATGCCCGACCCTGCCACGATTTCCGGAACGCGATGCTCCTGGCGGTAAGCCATGATGTGTACCCCGTGCACGCCTTCGATCTCGCGCAGTTGCTGGATGACGTCCTTGCAGATCTCCACGCCTTCCTGAGCCTGGTCCTTCGCGCCCTTGAGCCGGTCTATACAGGCGTCGGGAATGAAAACGCCCGGTACGTTCGTGCGTATCCACTCGGCGGCGCGGGCGGACGCAAGCGGGCCCACGCCGGCCAGGATGAACACCTGCTCGTGCAGCCCTTCGTCGCGTACCCGCTGCATGTACTGCTTGAACCGGTCGATGTCGAAACAGTACTGCGTCTGGACGAACTGGGCGCCGGCGGCCACTTTCTGGGCGAAGCGGACCGGCCGGAAATCATGGGGGGGAGAGAAGGGATTGATGGCGGCGCCCAGAAAGACCCGCGGCGGACACTTGATCTTGCGGCCGCTCAGGTATTCGCCATCGTCGCGCATGGTGCGCAGCGTGCCGAGCAGTGTCATGCAGTCGAGATCGAAGACCGCCTTGGCCTCCGGATGATCGCCGTTCGCGACGGAATCGCCCGTGAGGCACAGGATGTTGGCCACGCCCATGGCGGAGGCGCCGAGCGCATCGCCCTGTATGGAGATGCGGTTCCGGTCCCGGCACGTCATCTGCAGGATCATGGCGTAGCCGCGCCGGGTCAGCAGGGAACAGACGCCGACGCTTGACATGTGGCAGTTGCCGCCGGAACCGTCGGTCGCATTGATGGCATCGACCCAGCCGTCGAACACCGCGGCCCGTTCGTAGACATCGTCGGGGTTTGCGGAGTCGGGCGGCGCCACTTCCGCCGTCACCGCAAAGGCGCCGGACCGCAGCACGCGCTCCAGGCGCCCCGGCGAAGAATGTCCGGGCAGGATGGGAAGGTTCTCGCCCGGATTCGGCTCGTCTTCAAACCGCATGGCTTTGCTCCAGGTGCTGTGCCGGTTGCTGGTCCAGGTATAGTTCGGGGTGTTCCTCCGGATGCAGGTCCGGGTAGTGGTCCCCGCCATGTGCCGGGTAACCCGGTTCGGGATACGCGCGACGTTTCCTCACCTCGCGCAGCCAGGCGGACGTGTTCTTCAGGCGGTCGTCCGCGGGCGGCAGGACGAAGCGGACCGCCTGAAGGTCGGGATCCAGCCGCCGCCGGCCTTCCCAGGCGACGACCCACACACAGGGCATGTCCGCTATGACCTCACAGTTGCCGTCGGGCCGGACGCCCCCGCAGGGCCCGTTGCGCAGTTGCTTCGGGCAGTTCATCGGGCACGACATGCCGGTGAGTTTCAGGGTGCACTGGCCGCAGGATTGGGAGTCGAACAGGAAACCCTTGATCTTTCTCTCCACGGCAAGGAAGTGGCGGTCGAGGCGCTGGTAGCCGATGCGCGCAAACAGGGGATGCAGGAGGGAAAGAAAGCCCTCCAGGCCGTTGTAGAGACGCGCGAGCCAGCGTGCGTTGCGCGCGGACCAGAGGCGCATTGTGTACTTGTCCATCATCGCTTCGTTAGACCCCCTGTTCGCGGGTCAGTTTCTCGAGTGCATCAAGTTCCCACCCGGTCACTGTTCTGTCCTCGGGCTGGTGCGTCGCTCCGTTGATCCTCCTGTTCGCGGATCAGGTTCTCGAACGAGTCAAGATCCCTCCCGGTCACTGTTCTGTCCTTGGGCTGGTGCATCGTTCCGTCAGGCCGTGATTCCTGATCAGGGCCAGCAGGCGCTCGTCGGAATAAGCGCTTTCGAGTTCCTGCGCGATTGCATCGGCCATGCCCTGCAGGCTGGTCTGACCTGCGAAGCCGGGTTCCAGGCCGCTCCTGTCGCGTACCCATTCGCTCATGTAGGCGTCTTCGCTGTGCTTCCTGGCGCGCATCGCCGCCCGGTCGACGGCCTGCTGGAAGCGGTGGCTCAACAGCACCTTGGCCCGCTTTCTGCCGTTCTTGACGATTACCTGCGAAGGGATGTCGCGCCAACTGACCACGATCTTTTCCATGGCTCAGGCCGCCGACCGGCAGATGACCCGATGGTCGGTGCCGGAGCCCGGCACTTCGCCGCGGGCGAATTCGGCGAGTGAGGTCTCAAGCGCCCCGTATCCGCAGTGGACGTGGTGGAAATCGAGGTTCAGGGTTGCTGCCGCCTGCCTGGCTTTGGCGAGGAGTTCCTCATCCCGGGTCTGCGCCAGGTAGACGACCCGGCGGTAGTTGCCGAAGAACGACTCCATCAGTTCCGGGTGGCGGTCGAGCATCAGGGCGCGCACCACGAACCGGTCGAAAAAGCGTGCGAGGAAATCCGTGAGGTAGAAGGTTCCCGGCTCCTCATCGGACAGGCGTTCGAACTCCGGAGCGCCGGCGAAAAACTCGTAGCAGTGCAGGCCCGGCAGCCGTTCGATATCCGGTTGTTCGGCCAGTATCCGGTCGATCTCGCCATAGGTGCCGCAGTCCGCGTAGGCGACGAAAATTCGCCGGTAGCTGGCGCGGGCCCGGGCAATTTCCTGCCGCAACCGCCCCGGTATCAATGCGGGCCGGTGGTGCAGCCGGGCATCGATGCATCGGATGTGCAGGTGGTTCCAGCCGTTGGCCTGCCGGAGCGCATGCAATTCCCTGCCCAGCGCACCGCAGGCGATTACCAGTACCGGTTCAGCCATCGCCCCGTCACTCCTTGTCCGGAAGTTCGGACTTGCGGCGTTCCATGAATGCCTTTAGCGCTGCGTCGGTGGCCTCGTCCAGCGGCGGCGGTTCGTAGTTGGCCAGCGTCTCTTTCCAGATCCGGTTGGCGCGCTGGGCGGCATCGAGTTCGCCGTCCTCGCGCCACTGCTCGAAGCTGTTGTTGTCGGCCACGCTCGAGCGGTAGAAGGCCGACTCGAAGTTGGCCTGGGTGTGGGCCGCGCCGAGGAAATGGCTGCCGGGGCCGACCTCGCGGATGGCATCCATGGCCATGCCGGTCTCGCTCAGGTCGACGCCTTTCAGCAGCACGCCGATCATGCCCGCCTGGTCGGCGTCCATGATGAATTTCTCGTAGCCCATCGCCAGGCCGCCCTCAAGCCAGCCGGCGGTGTGCAGCATGAAATTGACCCCCGCAAGTGCCGCCGCCTGCAGGGTGTTGGCCGACTCGTAGGCGGCCTGGGCATCGGCAATCTTCGAGGCGCACAGCCCGCCGCCGCTGCGGAAGGGCACGCCGAGCCGGCGGGCGAGGGCGGCTGCGGCGTAAAGCACCAGCGTAGGCTCGGGGGTACCGAAGGTGGGCGCCCCCGACTGCATGGAGATCGACGAGGAGAAGGTTCCGAATATCACCGGCGCGCCCGGCCGGACGAGCTGAGTGAAGGTCATGCCTGCCAGCGCCTCGGCGAGGATCTGGGCCAGCGTGCCCCCGATGGTGACCGGCGACATGGCTCCGGCCAGGATGAATGGGGAAATCACCGTGGCCTGGTTGTTGCGGGCGTAGACCCTGGCTGCGCCGAGCATCGTCGCGTCATAGGTCATCGGCGAGTTGGCGTTGATCAGGCTGGTGATTACGGTGTTGGCATCCACGAATGCCTCACCGAAAACGACTTTCGCCATGTCCACCGAGTCCTGAGCCCGGTCCGGGCGCGTCACCGACCCCATGAACGGCTTGTCGCTGTACTTGATGTGGGTGTAGACCATGTCGAGATGGCGCTTGTTGACCGGCAGGTCGACGGGTTCGCACACCGTGCCGCCCGAGTGGTGCAGGCTGGGCGATGCGGCCGTGAGCTTCACGAAATTCCGGAAGTCTTCGATGGTGGCGTAGCGCCGGCCCTTGTCCAGGCAGCGTACGAACGGTGGGCCGTAAGCCGGTACCAGCACCGTGCGTTTGCCGCCGATGATCACGCTGCGTTCCGGGTTGCGGGCGTGCTGGGTGAATTCCCGGGGCGCGGAGGCCCGGATGATCGAACGGCACATCCCGCGGGGGAAACGGACCCGCTCCCGCTCGATGTCGGCGCCGGCCTTGCGGAACGACTCAAGCGCCTCGGGATCGCCGCGGAACTCGATGCCGATTTCCTGGAGTATCGTCTCCGCGTTTTCCTCGATCAGGGCAAGCGCGCCCTCGTCGAGGAGTTCGTAATAGGGAATCTCCCGCTCGATGAAGGGCACCACGGGCGCGCGCGCCGCAAGCCGCGTCGCCTGGCGGCCGCTGCGGCCGCCGCTGCGTCTGCGTCGTGGTGCTCTAGACCTCTTGTTCGCGGATAAGGTCGTCAATTGAGTCAAATCCCTCCCGGTCGCTGTTTTCTCGTCGGTCTGGGGCGTAGCCCCGTTAGCATTCATGCGCGTGGTTGCCTGTTCGCTGTCTGCCCGAGTGTGGAAATGCAGGCGATGCGTCGCCTTCGCTACGTGCGCCGGCACCAGATGCGCCATCGCATCCCGGCCAGCCTCCGGCAAGTGCGGAACAGGCCGGGTTTTGCTGCGCGTGAAAGTACGACACTCATGTAAGCGATTACGACACAAGGCATGATCGGGCGAATCGCATTGACTAATCTGCGGCGGTTTGATGCTGACGGGGCGACCCGCCAGCCCGGCGAGAGAGCGGTGATCGGGTGCGAACTTGACTCAGGAAACAACAATATTCGCAAACAACGCGTCTAACGGGGCCACGCCCGGCCCGGCGAGATACAGCGGTTGGGAGGGAAGTTGACTCATCTCGCAACCTTGTCCCCGAGTGCTGGGCCCAGGCGAAGTACGCCGGGAATAGCGCAGGCTGGCGCGCGCACTAGCTGCCCGTGGCAAAAGTCCGGCGAAGCACCGAGAGGGGCGCGAGGGGGCACACCTCGCACGAAAACGCAGTCAGGCGGGATGCAGCGGCGTTCGAATGCGGACGGACTTTTGCCACGGGCTGTTAGCAGTTATTGCCCTGGAGCCCGTTGCGGGGCCGGTCTGTCAAACGCCCCTTGCTGTGGCAAAAGTAATTCCGCTTGGCGTGCCGAAGAACCTTACCTCCCGGGCGCTCGGT
>JAPOON010000479.1 GCA_026713405.1 Gammaproteobacteria bacterium | reverse complement strand
ATTGGGGTGTCGCCAAGTGGTAAGGCACCGGGTTTTGATCCCGGCATTCGCAGGTTCGAATCCTGCCACCCCAGCCAACAGTACAGCATTGAAACCGGTCAGAGCATAAGCGCAGGGAACAAGGATCGTGGCCCAACTCATGGTTTTTTCAGGGAGTTCGAACAAGCCGCTTGCCGAGCGGGTTGTCAACGAACTGCGTATCGATCTCGGCCGCGCCGATATCGGCCGATTCAGCGACGGCGAGTGCAATGTCGAGATCCACGAGAACGTCCGCGGGTGCGATGCCTTCATCCTGCAGTCCACCTGCGCGCCGACCAACGACAACATCATGGAACTGGTCATCATGGCCGATGCTGTCCACAGGGCGTCGGCGCACCGGGTGATGGCAGTCATTCCGTACTACGGCTATGCGCGCCAGGACCGACGGCCGCGCTCGGCACGGGTGCCCATCAGCGCCAAGGTGGTGGCCGACATGCTCGACAGCGTCGGTATCGACCGGATTCTCACCGTCGACCTGCACGCCGACCAGATCCAGGGTTTTTTCGACATGCCGGTGGACAACGTCTACGGCTCCCCGGTGCTGGTCGATCACATCGCCACCCGGGAATACGAGAACCCCATCGTCGTGTCCCCGGATGTGGGCGGCGTGGTGCGTGCCCGGGCGATCGCCAAGCAGATCAACGATCTCGACCTCGCCATCATCGACAAGCGCCGCCCCCAGGCGAACGACACCCGGGTCATGAACGTCATCGGCGATGTGCGCGGCAAGACCTGCATACTCGTTGACGACATCGTCGACACCGCGGGCACCCTGTGCACCGCGGCGGAAGCGCTCAAGGAACAGGGCGCGATCAAGGTGGTGGCCTATATCACCCACCCGGTGCTGTCCGGCCCCGCGGTCAAGCGCATCGCCGCCTCGGAAATCGACGAGATGGTGGTCACCGATACCATCCCGCTGTCGGAAGATGCCGCGCGGTGCGAGCGGATTCAGCAGCTCAGCCTCGACCGGTTGCTGGCGGAGTCCATCCGCCGGGTCAGCTACGAAGAATCCCTGAGCGCGATGTTTCGTTAAGTCATTCAAGCCGGTTCCCGCCAGCGCGGGGCCATTGGAGAAGAATCACCATGTCAGAGCAGATACAGATCAGCGCGACTCCGCGCGAGCAGAGCGGAACCGGGGCGAGCCGGCGCCTGAGGCGCGGCACGGACCGGATTCCGGGCATCATTTACGGGGGCGATGCACAGCCGCGGCCGCTCACGCTGAGCGTGCACGAACTCGCGAAAGTCATGCAGAACGAGGCGTTCCATTCCCAGGTTCTGAACGTCGTCGTCGACGGCGCCGAGGAGCAGGCCGTGGTCCGCGAACTGCAGCGCGACCCGGCGAGCGACAAGGTGCTGCACATCGATTTTCTCCGCATCCGCGCCGACCGGGCCATTCAGGTGCCGGTACCGCTGCACTTCCTCAACGAGCACGATTGCGTGGGTGTGCGTTCCGGCGGCAACATCTCCCACAATCTCATCGAGGTGGAAGTGAGCTGCCTGCCGGCAGACCTGCCGGAATTCATCGAGGTGGACGTTGCCGACCTGGACATGGGCGACACCCTGCACCTGAGCGACCTGGAAACGCCTGAAGGGGTTACCATCGTTGCGCTGACCTACGGCGAGGAGCGCAACATCACCGTGGTGAGCGTGCAGGCGCCGCGCGGCGGAGCCGACGAGTTCGACGAGGAAGGCGAAGGCGAGGAAGAACTCGGAATCGAGGGCGAGGCGCCGACAGATGCGGAAGGAGAAGGCGAGGAGACGCCCGGCGGCGAATAACGCCCGGGTGTGCCGATGGCCATCCGCCTGATCGTCGGTCTGGGCAATCCGGGCGCGCGTTACGAGGCGACGCGCCACAATGCAGGACGCCGCTTCGTGCGTTACCTGGCCCACCGCTTCGGAATCGAGCTGAACGGTTCCACGAAATTCAAGGCATCCGCGGGACGCGGCAGCATCGGCGGGGCGGACGTGCGCCTGCTGTTGCCGTCCACCTACATGAACCGGTCCGGCGAAGCAGTCGGAACCTACGCCCGCTATTACCGCATCGGGCCGGAAGAAATACTCATCGCCCACGACGAAGTCGCGTTTGCACCGGGAACCCTGCGCCTGAAAGACGGCGGTGGCACCAACGGCCACAATGGCATCGAGAGCGTCATCGCCGGGCTCGGCTGCCGGGATTTCCTGCGGCTGCGCATCGGCGTGGGGCATCCGGGCGACAAGGACATGATGCTCGGGTACCTGACGACGGTCGCCATGCCCCAGGCGGAGTGGGACCGGGTGGACGCCGCGTGCCGGCTGGACGACGAGTTGCTGGAGGTCCTGTTGCAGGGCGACGTGCAGGCAGCCATGAACCGGCTGCACAAGCCTGAATCGAAGGAGGCCTGACGAGCGGCACAAATGGGAAAAATTCAGGCGATGGGTTTTCCGAATACCGAGCGGGCATGAGGTACGGTCCTCCTGCACGCTAAGCGAGCAGGCTGTCGGTGGATTCCTTGCACGTCCTCGTTCCAGCACGCCAGGCGTCCGGGCTCTCGATGGATTCGGCGCTCGTTGCCGCCGTGACTGATGGAATTGAATCTATGGGTTTTAACTGTGGCATTGTCGGGCTGCCGAATGTGGGCAAGTCGACGCTGTTCAACGCCCAGACCAGGGCGGGCGTCGAGGCGGCGAATTTTCCGTTCTGCACCATCGACCCGAACGTGGGCGTTGTTCCCGTGCCGGACCCCCGGCTCGACCGGATTGCGGAGATCGCCGATCCCGGGAAAGTGGTGCCCGCGGTCATGGAGTTCGTCGACGTGGCGGGGCTGGTGGAAGGGGCCGCCCGGGGCGAGGGGCTGGGCAACCGCTTCCTCGCCCACATTCGCGAAACCGATGCTATTGCGCATGTGGTGCGCTGCTTCACCGACGACAACGTCGCCCATGTCTCGGGCACGCCGTCGCCGAAGGACGATATCGAGATCGTCAATACGGAACTGGCGCTTGCCGACCTGGAGACCGTGGAACGGGCACACGAGCGCAACCGCCGCGTGGCCAATGCCGGCGACAAGGATGCCCGGGCAATGATCGAGTTGCTCGATCCGGTTCTGCAGGCTCTCGGGGAAGGCCGCCCCGTGCGGTCCCTGGCGCTGGACGCGAACGCCAGGCGGCGGTTGCAGCCGCTGCACCTGTTGACCGCAAAGCCCGTTCTCTACATCCCCAACGTGGCGGAAGACGGTCTTGCGGACAATCCGATGCTGGATGCGGTAGCAGCCGTTGCCCGCAGTGAAGGCGCGGAAGTGGTTCCCGTCTGCAACCGGATCGAGGCGGAAATCGCGGAACTCGATGAACCGGAACGGTCGGAATTCCTCGAAGCGCTGGGCATCGGCGAGCCGGGGCTCAACCGGGTCATCCGCGCGGGCTACCGCCTGCTCGGCCTGCATCATTTCTTCACGCCGGGCCCGAAAGAGGCACGTGCCTGGACCATCCGGGCGGGTACCACGGCATTGCGTGCCGCGGGCGCCGTGCACACGGATTTCGAGCGGGGATTCATCAGGGCGGAGGTGGTCGCCTGCGAGGACTTCATTGCTCACGGCGGCGAACAGGGTGCGAAAGACGCGGGCAAGTGGCGGCTCGAAGGCAGGGATTACGTCGTCCGGGACGGGGACGTCATTCGCTTCCGGTTCAATGTCTGAACGATGGTTGCAGGCTGTCCCGCCGGCGCGCGGTGCGCACCATGAGCCAGCCGGCCACGGCCACACCCGTGCCGACGATGCCGACGATGATGGCGGCCAACGCGTTGATGTCCGGCGTGATGCCGAGCTTCACCTTGGAATAGATCACCATCGGCAGCGTGGTCGATTCCGGGCCCGATACGAAGCTCGCGATCACCAGGTCGTCCAGCGACAGGGTGAATGCCAGCAGCCAGCCGGACAGCATGGCGGGCGCGATCAGCGGCAGCGTGATGTCCAGGGGGACGGCCATGGGGCGGCCGCCGAGATCCATGGCCGCTTCTTCCAGTGACCGGTCCATGGAGGCCAGCCGGGACTGCACCACCACCGCCACGTAGGCCATGCCGAAGGTGATGTGGGCGATGGCGATGGTGTCGGCGCCGCGGCCGGCCGGCCAGCCGATCAGTACCTGCAGGCTCACGAACAGCATCAGCAGGGAAAGGCCGGTGATCACTTCCGGCATGACCAGCGGAGCGGCCAGCATCCCGGAGAACGCGGTGCGGCCCCGAAATCGTCCCATGCGGGTCATGGCCAGTGCCGCCAGCGTTCCCAGCACGGTTGCGAAGGTGGCGCTGACGAAGGCGATCCGCAGGCTCAGCAGCAGCGCATCGATCACCTGCTCGTTCTCCCACAGCGCCGTGTACCAGCGGAACGAGAACCCGGTCCAGACCGACATCAGCCGGGAGTCGTTGAACGACCAGGCGATCATGGTGAGTATCGGGATATAGAGGAACGCGAAGCCGAAACACAGGCAACTGAAGATGAACGTCGAGCGCGGCTTCATCTGCGGCAGCCTCGCGATGCAATGGATGGCGCGACCACGGGCCCCGGCCCGAACAGGCGTGCCGCCCCCGGGCCGTTGCCGGTCATCGGGTGGTCAGCCTCTCAGCCGCTGCGGAGTACTTCTGGAACAGTACGATCGGCACCACAAGGATCAGCACCAGAACGGTCGCCACCGCGCTTGCCAGCGGCCAGTCGCGGTTGACGAAGAACTCATCGAACAGCGTCTTGCCGATCATCAGGGTATCCAGGCCGCCCAGCAGGGACGGGATCACGAACTCGCCGAGCGCCGGGATGAAAACCAGCAGCGAACCGGCAAGGATGCCCGGCGCAGACATGGGCAGGGTGATGTCGAAGAACACGGCGCGCGGCCGGCCGCCGAGGTCTGCGGCGGCATCCAGCAGGGTTTCGTCCAGACCCTCCAGGATGGCGTACAGGGGCAGGATCATGAAGGGCAGATAGGAATAGACGATGCCCAGGTAGACCGCGAAATCCGTGTACAGGAACTGCACGGGCCCGTCGGTTACCCCCAGCGCCATCAGCGCCTTGTTGATCACGCCCTGGTTGGAGAGCATGCCCATCCAGGCATAGACCCGCAGCAGAAACGAGGTCCAGAACGGCAGGATGACCATGAGCAGCAGCAGGTTGCGGGCGGTGCCCCGGGCGCGGGCAATGCCGTAGGCCATGGGATAGCCCAGCAGCAGGCACAGTACCGTCGATACCAGCGCGATGCGCATCGACTTCAGATAGCTGACCCAGTAAAGGTCGTCCTCGCCGAGGAAGCGGTAGTTGTCCGCGGTCAGGTAGATTCCCTGTTCTGCGTCGTAGAACGGCGTGAAGGGCGGCGCCCCGATCAGCGGATCGGCGAAGCTGATCCTGAGGATGATGACGAAGGGAACGGCGAAGAACACCAGCAGCCAGAAGTAGGGAATGCCGACCACCGCGCGCCGCCACAGCCGGTCTGCGCTGCTGGATACCTTGTTCGCGGATGAGGTTGCCGGATTAGTCAAATTCGCGCCCGGTCGCCGTTTTCCCGTCGGGCTTGCGGCATCGCCCGTTCGCACTCACCGCGTCAGCACCACGCTGCATTCCGGGGGCCAGGACAGGTAGACCCGGTCTTCCCATTCAACGGTCAGTTCGGCGCTGCGCCGGGCGTTCTGGCTCGATACCTGGATCAGCTTGCCCGAATCGGTGCGGACTCGATACACGGAGTAGTTGCCGTAATAAGCCAGGTCCTCGACGGTTCCGTGCATGACGGTTTGCCCGCTTTCCCGGGGGGGCTCGCGGCTCAACTGGATTTTCTCCGGACGTACGGCCACGGACAGGCCGTCTGAAGCGTCGCGGTCTTCGCCGGGTTGCTGGCAGGTAGCCGGATCGACGAGGATGCCGACACCGGTTTCTGCGCAGACGACGCATCCGGGAGCGTCTCCCCCGACACGCCCGCTGAACAGGTTGATCGTACCGAAGAAGTCCGCCACGAACCGGCTGTTGGGATACTCGTAGACCTCCGTCGGCGTGCCAATCTGCAGGAACTGCCCGGCTTCCATCACGGCGATGCGGGTAGCCAGGGTCATGGCCTCGTCCTGGTCGTGGGTGACGACGATGAAGGTGATGCCGAGCCGGTCCTGGATGTTCATCAGCTCGAACTGGGTGCGTTCGCGCAGGTTCTTGTCCAGTGCCGCCAGGGGTTCGTCGAGCAGCAATACCTTGGGCTGCTTCACCAGCGCCCTGGCCAGCGCCACCCGCTGCTGTTGCCCGCCGGAGAGTTGCCGGGGCTTGCGGCGGGCGAAGTCGCCCAGCTGCACCAGGTCCAGAAGCTCCTCCACCCGTGTCCTGACCTCCGTCTTGGGCAGCCCTTCCTTTTTCAGGCCGTAGGCGACGTTCTCCGCCACCGAGTAGTGGGGGAACACGGCATAGGACTGGAACATCATGTTGGTGGGGCGCTCGAAGGGGGGCAGGCCGGCCATGTCGGCGCCGTCAATGAAAATGCGGCCCGCGGTGGGCGCCTCGAAACCGGCCAGCAGGCGCAGCAGCGTGGACTTGCCGCACCCGGAACCGCCCAGGATGGCGAACAACTCGCCCTTGTAGATGTCCAGGCTCACCCCGTCAACGGCCGGGAATCCATCGAACTCCTTGCGCACGTTCTCGATGCGGAT
>JAPOON010000478.1 GCA_026713405.1 Gammaproteobacteria bacterium | reverse complement strand
GGGGACGCGGAGGCGCCCCGCCGTCGATACGGCCGTGCCGAGCACCGCGGCACGTTGCTCGTGGCGCCAGGCCTGGCGGCCGGTTGAGACATCGATGGCGTCGATACGCCCGACCGGGTAGGGGTCGCCGGTCACTGCCGGGTCCTGGACGACCAGCCAGCTTGTCGCGTAGCCGTCCTCGGGCGTGGGCGTCTCGGTATAGCCGGTCTGCAGGTGACACAGGTTCTGTTGCGGCTGGTACATCAGGCCGGTGAGAGGGCTGTACGAGCCCGCCGGCCAGTTCTTCCCGCCACCGAGCGACGGGCAGACCAGGATCTCCTCGAACGGGCCGACGACCATGTCTTCGTCGATGTGCACCTCGCCGCTGCCGTCGATGGAGGTGATGACGTTCTGGTGCAGCGTTTCCCGCGCCCAGAGGAACTCGCCCGTTTTCCGGTCGAGCGTGTAGACGATGCCCGTCTTGCCCGGAATGCCGGTCACAACGCTCCGAAGCTCCCCGGGCTTGACTCGCGGGTTGATCCACGGCACCTCGGCGGGATCCGGCGCCACTGCCACGTCGATGAGGTAGCGTTCGAAAACATGGTCGAGGTCCCAGTTGTCGCGCGGCAGGTGCTGGTAGTACCAGACCAGGGCGCCCGTTGCAGGATCGGTCGCCAGGGTGCTGTTGGAGTACAGCACGTCCCGCCCCGTGGTACCGCGCAGTCGCTCCAGCGATGGCTGCGGCACCGAGGTGCCCCAATACAGAAGCCCGAGCTCCGGGTCATAGCTCGGCACGTTGCCCCAGGTGCCGACATGCCAGCGCCGCTCGTCGGGCAGGCCGCCCCAACTGTCGTCTCCGGGTTCGCCAGGCTTCGGGATGGTCCGCCGATGCCACAGCTCGCGGCCGGTTTCCGGGTCGTGCCCGGCCAGGTAACAGCTGTCGGGGCCGCCGCGTGCCGAGCAGGAACGGCTGCTGACCACCACGCCCGCGGCCACCATCGGGCCACCCACGTGACCGATTCCGGCATCGCCGGCCCGTTCTTCGGATTCCCAGAGGAGTGTGCCGGTGCGCGCATCGAGCGCGATGAGATGCTGGTCGTCGGTCAGGTGGAACAGCCGGTGCCCGTAGATTGCCAGGTTGCGGCGGTTGCGCGAGCGGCTGTCGTCTTCACGCTGGCGCCGATATTCCCAGATCAGGCGGCCGGTGGTCGCCTCGAGCGCCTGGATGACGTCGCCGGGCTGCTGCACGTACATGGTGCCCGCAACTACCAGCGGTGTCGTGTACTGGCCGCCCGGTTCCCCTGCGCGGGACCAGGCCAGGCGCAGTTCTTCCACGTTGTCCCGGTTCACCTGGTCGAGCGGACTGTGTGCCCACCCGTCGTAGGTGCGGCGGAACATCAGCCAGTCGCCGTCGGGCGGGTCTTCGAGCATGGACCTGGTGACGGGTTTGAAATCCTCGACCGTGTCCTGGGCGAGCAGCTGCAGGTCGACCATCTCGACCTCCGGCCAGCTCAGGCTGCGAACCCAGGCGACCAGGGCGACCAGGTCGTCGCCTCGAAGATGCGCCATCGCCGGCATTCGAAAGCCGCCGTGCTGGACGATGTTCGCGACATCCATGTCCGAGCGCAACGTCATGAAACCCGGGTCTCCCAGGTCGGGGGGCGTCAACTCGGGGCCCTGCCCGAGCACGGCAAGGCCGGCGCCGTCGGGGGCATGGCAGGCCGTGCAGAACGACTCGTAGATCGCCTTGCCCCGCTCCAGCATGGGTGCGGTCACGATTATCGTGGGTGGCGCGGGGCCTTCGCGTTGCGGCCGTCCGCCCGGTTCGGCTGCCAGGGCCGGCGTAGTCGCCAACAGGCTCGCGAGCAATGCCGCCAGGCAGCGTGCGGGGAACTTCATGCGACGCACCGCTGCTCAGCGTCCCATGAAACAACGGCAACCCGAAACGCCGAGTGGATATGCGGTACGGGCTTCTTGCACGTCAGCGCGCCTGTTGCCGGGACAAAACCTGCTAGCCCTTGCCAAACTCCTGTTCGAGATCGTGGAACATTTCCTCGCGTACCAGCACGATCGGCAGGAAGCCGATGTTGTAGACCCGGTCGTGAAAATCCTTCAGCGTTCCCTTCTGGTCGAGTTCGCGCATCTTCTGGAAGTAGTCTTCGCGCAGCAGCATCCACTGGAAGTAGCCGACCGTCGG
>JAPOON010000477.1 GCA_026713405.1 Gammaproteobacteria bacterium | reverse complement strand
GACAGGGAGGGTGATCGCTACATGGGTTTCGGGACCTTTGTATTCCCCAAGTCCGCCCGCTAGAAGGACGGTAAGCTCAAGCCCCTGCCGCAACCGGGTGTCGACACCGGCATGGGGCTGGAACGCATGGCGACGGTCCTCCAGGGCGTGCACAGCAACTACGAGATCGACCTGTTCCGGCGACTCATGCTGCGGGCCGGTGGCCTGGCCGGCCTGACCGGTGAGGCGGACATACTTGCAAACCCATCCATACGGGTTATCGCCGACCACCTGCGCTCCAGCGCCTTTCTCATTGCCGACGGCGTGATGCCGGGCAACGAGGATCGCGACTATGTACTGCGCCGCATCATCCGGCGGGCGCTGCGTCACGGGTACAAGCTGAACATCCGCGAGCCGTTCTTTCACCGGCTCGTGGACGATCTTGTCGCCGAGATGGGCGCTGCCTTCCCGCAACTCGGCGAGAAGCAGGCGGATGTCGAGGCGGCGCTCGCGCAGGAAGAGGAGCGCTTTGACCGCACCCTCAGCCGGGGCATGGAACTGCTTGAGAAAACCATCTGCGGTCTCGATGGAACGGTTATCCCGGGGGACGTCGTCTTCAAGCTCTACGATACTTATGGGTTCCCGACAGACCTCACGGAAGACATCGCCCGTGAACGTGGCCTGAGCGCCGATATGCCCGGTTTCGAGGAAGCCATGGGCCGGCAGCGCGATCAGGGGCGGGCTTCAGCGCGTTTCGACTTTGCGCTCGGTCAAAAGATCCACACGGATTCCAGAGTGGACTTTCTCGGTTATGAAACAGCCTCGGACTCGGGGGAAGTGCGGGGCCTGTACGACTCGGAAGGCAACCCCCTCGATGCGCTCGAGGCCGGTCAGGACGGCGTGGTCGTGCTGGACCGTACGCCGTTCTATGCGGAGGCGGGCGGCCAGGTGGGAGATACCGGCGTACTGGAATCCGACGGGCTGAGATTCGAGGTTCAGGACACCCAGCGTTCCGGCGAGCAGCATCTGCACATCGGCTCGATGGCTGCCGGTCGCCTGGCACCCGGCAGCCTCATACGGGCAACGGTCGATGCATCGCGGCGCCGGCTCATCATGGCCAATCATTCCGCCACCCACCTCCTGCACGCGGCGCTGAGAAAAGTGCTCGGCCCCCATGTGAGCCAGATGGGGTCGCTGGTGGATGCGGAACACCTGCGCTTCGACTTCTCCCACGGGCAGCCGGTGACAGCCGAGGAACTGGCCGGCATCGAGGCGCTGGTCAACGAACAGGTATTCGCCAGTACGGCCGTCGGCGTCGACCGAACGAGTTTCGATCAAGCTATCGAGCAGGGCGCCATCGCCCTGTTCAACGAGAAGTACGGCGACGAGGTGCGCGTACTGACCATGGGCGGCGGCTATTCCGTCGAACTCTGCGGCGGTACCCACGTGGGGCGCACCGGCGACATCGGCCTGTGCAGGGTCACTGCCGAGTCGGGTATTGCTCAGGGCGTTCGCCGCATCGAAGCGGTGACCGGTGCGGCTGCGCTGGCCCGGGTATCCGAGGTGGACCGTCTCGTGCAGCGCCTGGCGGACGGCCTGAAGTCAACGCCACAGAACCTCGAGGACCGCGTCGGTACGCTGGTCGAGGATAACCGGCGCCTGGCCAGGGAAGTGAAGGATCTGACCCGGCGGCTTGCGTCGGGCTTCGGGTCCGACCTGGTCGACGGCGCGCAGGACGTGGGTGGCATCAAGGTGGTCGCCGCGCAAATCGAGGGCGATGCCAAGGCCATGATGCAGACGCTGGACCTGCTGAAGTCCAGGCTGAGTCCCGTTGTGATCCTGCTGGCGCAGGAGAACAAGGGCAAGATCAACCTGGTGGCAGGCATCTCGAAAGAACTCACCGAACGCATGCAGGCGCCGGATCTTGTGAAGAGCGTCGGCGAAACCGTCGGCGCGCGTGGCGGCGGCAGCCCCGTGCTGGCCCGCGCAGGCGGCGGTGACCGCCCCGAGAAGGTGGCCGAGGCATTGGCCGGCGTCGCCGATTGGGTGCGCGAACGACTGGAGGAATCGCCCTGAGCGGCGATGCTGTTTCAGTGAAAGTTCCAGGAGAATCCGCATGGCGCTGATCGTCCAGAAATTCGGCGGTACCAGCGTCGCCTCGGTGGACCATATCCGGCGCGTCGCGCAACGGGTGGCGCGCAACCTGAAGGCCGGCGACCAGGTCGTCGTCGTGGTCTCGGCCATGAGCGGCGAGACCAATCGGCTCGACGACCTGGGCACGGCGGTCAGCGAGCGCCCGTTGGGCCGGGAGATGGATGTGCTCCTTGCTGCCGGGGAGCAGGTGACCATTGCGCTCCTGAGCATGGCGCTGTCCGATCTCGGCTATCCGGGCAAGTCGTTTCTTGCCCACCAGGTTCGCATTCACACGGACTCGAGCCACCGCAAGGCCCGCATCGTACGCATCGAGACGGCGGACTTGAAGACGGCGCTGGCTGAAGGCGCCGTGCCGGTGGTGGCCGGTTTCCAGGGCATCGATTGCCAGGGCAACCTGACGACGCTCGGCCGTGGCGGTTCGGATACAACGGCGGTTGCGGTGGCGGCGGCGCTGAAGGCGGACGAGTGCCAGATCTGCACCGATGTCGACGGCGTCTATACGGCCGACCCGCGCATCGTCGCCGATGCACGCCGCTTGGACCTGGTCACCTTCGAGGAAATGCTGGAGCTTGCGAGCCTGGGCTCGAAGGTGCTGCATCCCCGGTCCGTCGAATTCGCCGGCCGCTACCAGGTACCGCTCAGGGTAATGTCCACGTTCGAAGACGGCCCTGGCACACTGATCACGATGGAGAACGAAACCATGGAAGAACCGCTCGTCTCCGGTGTCGCCTACGCGCGCGACGAAGCCAAGATCACGATGACCGGCGTACCGGACGTGCCGGGTGTCGCGTCGAAAATCATCGGGCCGGTCGGCCGTGAGCCGATCGAAGTGGACATGATCGTCCAGAACACCGGCGCCGACGGGCTCACGGACCTCACCTTCACGGTCAAACGGGAAGACTACGAGAAGACCCTGGAACTGCTGCAGCCGGTGACCGTGCAACTCGGCGCGCGGGACCTGTCCGGCGACAACCGGATCGCCAAGGTTTCCGTGGTCGGCCGGGGCATGCGCTCCCACGCCGGCGTCGCCGCCCGTTTCTTCGATGCGCTGGCGAGGGAGAACATCAACATCCAGATGATCTCCACCTCGGAGATCAAGATTTCCGTAGTCGTGGCGCAGCGCTACCTGGAACTGGCTGTCCGTGCCCTGCACGCCGAGTTCGGGTTGAGCCAATCGTGATTATGCCCGACGTGGCGCCACAGGCGTCGTAGCCCGCGGGACGACGCGACCGCGCCGCGCGCCCGATCTCCAATTGGGCGGCCGACTGTGGCGCCGAAAGTGCGGACGTAAGTCTATGGCTCTTTAGATCCCGCGTTCTGCCGTTCGGTGATGCTGTGCCTCGACATCGGCCTGGCAGCTGCAGGCGTAGAAAAACTGACGCCCGGAGATTTCCGAGCCCGCTGCAGCCGGCCCTATTTGTACCGCGTGGAAAGCATCTCCGGGCGGTCGGCGTCTTTGCCTTCGTCCACGAACGCTTGAATCGCGGCTTCGACCACCCGGCCCCGGTCGACAACCAGGGTATTGTCGAGCGTAACTGTGCAGCCGCGCAGCGGAATGTCGTAGTGCCCGTGCGTTTCACGCCCCGCGGCCGGATTGGTGCCGGTGGAAAACAGCACGTTACCGGCGAAACAACGCTGTTCGCCGCCGTTGGTGTCGCGCTTGTCGTACAGGGTCGTGGCTTCCCAGTG
>JAPOON010000476.1 GCA_026713405.1 Gammaproteobacteria bacterium | reverse complement strand
TCGGCTGCTGCCATACATGATCTCCCGCGCTTCACGAACGGGGCCAACACCACGCACAAACGTCGCAGAATTCTACCACCCCACATTCCCGCTGCCAGGGACGCCCTGCCATTCGCGGCGTGAGCGGATCGCCATGGTAGTGTGCCGAGTCATGCGCAAAAAGTTGGCGGTCATGGTGTGTTTCATCCACTCACCACCACGTGAACTGGTATGGCGCCACTCCTGGCGAACGGAAAAAAGCCCGGCCATAGCCGGGCTTTTGCAGTCGTCCGAGGGTCGGGCGCCCTTACAACTCCACCTCCAATTCGATGCCCCAGCTCCGGCCCGGAACCCGGGTGCCCACGGCAAAGAGATTGGCGATCGGCCCGTAGGTCTCCCATACCTCGTCGTCGAGGTTTCGCCCGAACAGGGTCAACCTCATGCTTCTCCAGTTGTATCCAACCGATGCATCGATGAAGTCCCGCGAGGCGAGGCGGCCGTTGTCCGCATTGACGAGGCTCGTCTCGATCTTGTCGATGAAGTGGTACTTGGCGTGAACCTCGATCTCACCCTCGCCCACCGGGTAGACCGCGGTGCCGCCGAAGCCGTACGTGTTCTTCGGCGCGTTGCGCGGACGCAGGTGGGTGGCGTCCTCGATCTTCTGGCCGAGGTTGTCGTCATTCGGGTTCAGGTCCGTCATGAAGTCCTTGTACTCCGCGTCCAGGTACCCAAAGGTCGCAAACAGGCTGATGTACTGGTTGACGACCAGTTGCAGGTCCACCTCGAACCCCTGGTAGACCGCGCTCGCGACGTTGCTGAATACGGTCGCAACGGTTTTCGTGTCCTGGTCGAGCACTACCGCCTGCTCCTGCTTGTCCTTGAAGTCGTTGTAGAAGTATGTCGCGTTTAGCTGTACGCGGTTGTCCAGGAACTGTCCCTTCATGCCCCCTTCCCAGGAGTTGGCGAATTCCGGGTCGTACTGGTCGCGTACGAAGTCCCGCGTATTCTGATTGACGCCGAAGTATCCGCCGGAGTGGAAGCCTTCCGAATAGGAAGCGTAGAACAGGATGTCATCGGAGTGCTGATAAGAGAGGCTGAACTTCGGGGAGATCTCCTTCCAGGTCTGGCTCAGGTCCGCGAAACCGGGGTGATTGTGTACATAGGCACGCGATACCGGGGCCAGGTATGACTGGGCACCGATGAATCGCTTCTTCTCTTTCGTCCAGCGCAGCCCTGCCGTGGCCGTCAACTTGGGCATGATCTCGTAGTCGACCTGTGTGAATAACGCGATCGACTTTGTGATCTGGTCCTCGTAGAGCAACTGGGTGAGTTCCGGGCCTTGCCACCCGGGATCGTCGGCGGGAGCTCCCGTATCGCAGGCGATCGGCGCGAACGCGCCGGCCCAGCAAAGCCCCAACAGCGCCGGATTGATCACCACACCCCCGAACAGCGTGTACCAGAACGTGCCGCCGGTTACCCAGTCCTGATCGAACTCGCTGCGCCAGTAGTAGGCGCCCGCAATCGCCGAGATGCGGTCGTTGACGAACTCGAACCTGAGTTCCTGGCTGATCTGCTCGAAGTCGTTGTCCCGCTCGATGGTGATGTAGTTCCCCTTTGCGCCATCGAGGTCCAGGAGCCGATCCTCGACCATTTCCCGATAGCCGGTGACCGAGACGACCTGCAGTTGATCGGTGATGTCCAGGCTCATGTTCAGGGTATAGGCTTCCACGTCGAACGCCGCCGGGCCATTGAAGTCCATCGTGTTCTCATCCTGAATGGACAGGTCGGTACGGCACTCCGTGAAGCCCGCAATGCAACCCACGAAACCGACGGAAAAGTCGGGCGAGCGCGGGTCGGTCGGCGGC
>JAPOON010000475.1 GCA_026713405.1 Gammaproteobacteria bacterium | reverse complement strand
TCACGCCCGACAGCGGCGCGGAGGCCGCCGGCATACAGGCTGACGACGTCATCACCGCCATCGACGGCAGGGCGCTTGGCGACGAGGCGCGTCCGGCCAGGGCGCTGCGCCGGGCGATGGATGACGTCGAGCCGGGCGACACCGTGCAGATTGCCCTGGTGCGGGGCGACGAAGAGCGCGCCGTCGATGTGGAGGCAATGCGACGGCCTCATGCCGCGGGGCCGTTCCATTGGCGCGGTGGCGATGGCGACTTTTCCATCTTCCCGGAGGCGGGCAAGCACGTACGGGTATTCCGCGACCGCGCTGCCGCCGTGGGCCACGGCAAAGGCGGCCTGCAACTGGTGGACATCGGCGAGGACCTCGGCAAGTATTTCGGTGTCGATGCCGGCGTGCTGGTTCTTGACGTGCCGCCGGGCAGCTTACTCAAGCCCGGCGACATCCTGCGCCGCATCGACGATGCGGACATCGGCAACGCGAACGAAGCCTATCGCCTGCTGGCCGATCTCGAAGCGGCGGGGGAGGCGACGGTGCGCCGGGAGAATCGCAGCCGGACGGTAGAGGTTGAGCCGCTCGAAGGGCTCTTCAAGCGGGCGTACAGGATCATGCTGGATGGATCGGACGGCGCAGGGATGGCGCAGGAAGAGGAGGTCGAGATCGAGGTCGAGTAGCCGGAGCTTGACCGCCAGGGCGTGCGCTACGCCTGAACGGCGCGGGCGTCGTCCTTCGCGGCGCTTTCGATGGCTGCCTGTTGCTGCGCAAGACGCTCACGGTAGGGCTTCAGGCCGTAGACGAGCAGCGCGACGCCGATCGGCGTCAGAGCGGCGCTGACGATCGCCAGCGAGTAGGGCAGCGCTTCCTCGTAGCCGAATACATAGTCGGTGATCATTGCCGTAAAGGCGGGGCCGAGCGAAAACCCGGCCAGCACGGCAACCAGCATGAAAAGCGCCGTGAACTGCGCCCGCATCCGGTTGGGGGCGATGAGTTGCATGATGGTGGGCGGCAGGCCCTGTGAGGAAGCCAGTATGAAACTGAGCAGTGCCACCATGACCATGCCGGAGATCCGCTCCGGCGCAAGGGGCGCAAGAATGGAGATCGGAATCATGATCGCCCCACAGATGGCCGCTGCCCGCATTTCGGCGTCCCGGTAGCCGCGCCTGGCGAGCCACTCCGCAAACCAGCCGCCGAAATAGGGCCCGGCGGTTCCGAAAATCAAGAGGGCGAAACCGTAGATCGCGCCGGCCTCGGCGATGGTGTAATCGTAGGTGCGGCGCAGGAATTCCGGCACCCAGATGAGGAACGCGCTGATCACCGTGCCGATCATCAGGAATCCACCGAAGTGGGCGACGATGAGGCGGCGGTTGTCGCGGAAAAAATCCCGGATCTCGCTGAACGGAACCGCTTCCGCCTCGACGGTCTTGTGTGAGCCGTCGTAGGCGAACTGCCGGCGCGGTGGCTCGCGGACGGTCATCATCAGCGCCAGGACGACAAATCCGGGTATGGCGACAACGATGAACGTCATCTGCCAGCGGCGCATTTCCCCGATGACGGGCAGGTCGAGCATGCCGGGGCCGCTGAGCATGGCGACCACCGCGCTGCCGGCCAGCAGCGCAAGGCCGGAGCCCGCGTACAGGCCCATGGCGTAAACACCGATGGCCCGCGCCAGTTTCCTGGGCGGAAAATAGTCGGCCATGATCGAGTAGGCGGCCGGTGAAAGGGTTGCTTCTCCGACACCCACCCCCACGCGCATCAGGAAAAGCTGCATGTAGGTTTTCGCCAGCCCGCACGCCGCCGTCATGAGGCTCCAGATGACGATGCCGATGGAAATGATCGCTTTTCGATTCTTCCGGTCGGCGAGCCTTGCGATCGGCACCCCGAGAATCGAATAGAAAACGACGAACGCAAATCCGGCGAGCAGGCCGATCTGTGTATCGGACACCCCGAGGTCACGCTTTATCGGCTCGACCAGGAGGCTCAATATCTGCCGGTCGACGATGGCGACGATGTAGGCAAACATCAGGACGCCGACGACGTACCAGGCGTATGCACCGCCGGCGGTCGGCTCCCTCTCGGGCGATGCCGGTTCGATGGGTGCGCTGTCGTTGTCGGGCATCATGGATTTCCAGTTCGACCGATCCGGTCGATCGACTGTCAGCCCATCGCCTCGGTAGGAGCCAATACGTTGCAGGTTCGGCGGTTGGCGGTCAAGGGCGCGGGCCTACGGGCGATTTTCGGGCGGCCAGGGGTTATTGTTCTGTCTGCTGACGAAAGACGCGGGCCGCGCTACATGCAATCCGAACGACTCACCGCCATCCGTGCGCGGTTCCAGCGCTTTGCTCGGGTGGAAGCACCGGACCTCGATTCGCCCATGTATGCGGAACTCGCCGAGGGCGTCGCCGCCGACGGTGAGTTGCTCGAACTCGCCGCACATTCGATGCCGGAACAACCCCCGCCCAACATGCTTTTCGCCGCCGTTCAGTACCTGCTGTTGAGCGGGCTCGACCATCCCCTTGCCGGGCACTACCCGGTCATCGCGGGCAGTGAGAGTCTGCCGGGCCCGGCGTTTCCCCGCTTTCGCGACTTCTGCCTTGGCCACCGGGAGCGCATTGTCGAACTGGTCGCTACCCGCCGCACGCAGACGAACGTCGTCAGGCGCTGCACCTGCCTTCTGCCTGCCTTCGCGCAGGTTCGCGGTGCATCGTCCTTGCCCCTGGCGCTGATCGACATGGGCGCGAGCGCGGGGCTGAACCTCAACTTCGACCGTTACGCCTACTGCTACCGACGGGATGGGAATGAAGTACTTCGATGGGGGCCGCCGCGGGCCCGGATCAGGCTGGAAGCGGAGCTGCGCGGTTCCGCCGGGTTGCCGCGGTTGCCGGCCGCCATCCCGGTCGCCAGCCGCGACGGCATCGATATCGATCCCGTGGATCCCGCCAATGCCGACCGGATGCTGTGGCTGCGCGCCCTGATCTGGCCCGAACACGTCGAGCGTCACCAACAGTTGATGGATGCGGCGGCGGAACTCGAAGCAAACCCGATCCGCATGCACGCGGGCGATGCTGCTGAACTCCTGCCGGACCTGGTCGAGTCCGTCCCCCGTGAGAACGCCCTGGTCGTCTACTCGACCATCGCCTTCTATCAGTTCCCCCGGGAAAGCCGCAGACGCATCGCCGACACCCTTGCGGCGGCCGGCGCGGCCAGGCCCGTCTGGCAGATTGCGATGGAGGGATGGAGCCCGCGGCTCTCCGTCACTCGCTACCGCGAAGGAACCCGCGAGACGGAGATGCTGGCGGACGTCTCGGCACACGGGTGGTGGATCGACTGGCGATTGGAACAGGCAGTGCCCGACCAGTGATTTCGCTGCCGTTGACG
>JAPOON010000474.1 GCA_026713405.1 Gammaproteobacteria bacterium | reverse complement strand
TGCGGCGGAGGGCTTGGTGCGGTTCGCTTATACCACCGACGATGACTCGATCGAGTTGGGGGTCGAAAGGATCGGCCGGGCGCTGGCGGCCTGGGGCACATGATCTTTCCGGCGCCGTTGGTTCGGGGGCGGCTTCTGAGGCGCTACAAGCGCTTTCTGGCTGATGTCGAACTGTCGGGAGGCGAGGTACTCACGGTTCACTGCCCCAATACGGGGGCCATGACGGGATGCAGTCGGCCGGGCAGTACCGTCTGGTTGTCGGATTCGGCCAACGCGAGTCGCAAGTACCGTTATACGCTGGAGATCGTCGCGGCCGGCGAACATCGCGTGTGCGTCAATACGTCGCGAGCCAACCAGATTGTCGCGGAAGGCATCGAGTCGGGTTGCGTTGCGCCCTTGTCCGGTTATTCGACGGTGCGGCGGGAACCACCGGTTCCCGGTGGCGGCGGACGGTTCGATTTCCTTCTTGCGGCCCGGGGAAAGGTCGATTGCCATGTCGAGGTCAAGAGCCTGACACTGGCGCTGGAAGACGGATTCGGCGCCTTTCCCGATGCGGTGAGCGAGCGGGCATTGCGGCATGTCCGGGCTTTGATTCGTGTTTGCGAAGAACGGGCGGAGCGGGCCGTACTTTTCTTTTGCGTATTGCACACGGGCGTACGTATCGCGACGACCGCGGACGCGATTCAGCCTGCGTACGGAGAGATGGTGCGTGAGGCGATGCATTCCGGCGTGGAAGTTTTCGCCTGGGGGTCTGCGATCGGCATGAAGGGAATTCACTTGACCGGCGAACTGCCTTTCGTGACTCCCTGCCAGGAGTTTCCAACCCGGCGCGCTGGGACGAAGGCTGCTATACGAGGTCCGGCGACGGGGGGTGGCGGGACTGCCTGAAAGCATGCAGCACCTGTCGGTACTGCTCGATCTGCCGCAGACGGGCGCCATAGTGCTGGACCAGGGTTGCCGCGGCGAAATTGCCGAAGCTCGCGGCCACGGGGGCTTCCATTCCGTTCGTCCATCCGTAGAGGCAGGCACCGGCGTACATGTCACCGGCGCCGTTGGTGTCCCGGGCCCTCACTTCGTAGCCCGGCACCGTCACGGTTCGGCCCCGGGCCACCGTCATGCTGCCGCGGCGGCCGAGTGTCACGTTGCAGGTGCGGGCTACGTCTTTCAGTTCTGCGATGGCAATGTCGAGACGGTCGCTCCTCGCCCAGGTGAGCGCTTCTTCTTCGTTGCAGAATAGGTAGTCGACCCCGTTGCCAAGCAGTTGCTCGAGATTGTTTCGGAACAGGGTCACCATGCTGGGATCGGATACGCTCACGGCCGTCGCCACTCCGTGGTTTTCTGCGATTTGCCTGGATGTGGAAGCCGCTTCCAACGCGGCCGGAGAAGAACTGACATAACCTTCGACGTAGAAAACCCGGGCGCTGGACAGTGCCGATTCATCGATTTCCGCTGTGCCCAACGCGCTCGAGACGCCCAGAAACGTATTCATCGTCCGCTCGGCATCGTCGGTGATCAGCACGAGGCAGCGGCCTGACTTGCCGGCTTGTGCAGCAGCCTCGGGGTTGGTGCCGATTCCAAATTCGGC
>JAPOON010000473.1 GCA_026713405.1 Gammaproteobacteria bacterium | reverse complement strand
CATGCGGGGCTTCCCTTTCGGCGCACCGGCCTCTTTGTCTTGGTGTACGCAAGGCGTTCGAACGAGCTTAACGCGCCGAAAGGGAAGCCCCGCATGCGAACTCTTTTCCGAAATCCGGCGTTGTTCCCCGCGCTTCAGCGCGCCGCTTTAGCGCGCCGCGTCAGCGTCCCGGCGTGTCGGGGCGAAAAACTGCAAGCGTATAATGCCGCGGTTTGCGCCCTGAGGTGCGCCACTTGAATGGGAAGACGGCATGATGGGTCTGCACGGTGATTTCGATTTCGTAGCGGTGGCCGCTTCTTGATCATTCAAGTCATCTGCCTGGCCGCGGGGGCGGGCATGGCCTGTATCTGGAGCGGCATCGACGCTGCGCGCGGCGCCAACGGCAACGCCAGGGGCTGGGGTTCGCCGCTGAACGACTGGGAGTCGCTGGTGGTTTTTGCCGTCGCCAACATGGCCGCGCTGGCGGGCGGTGTGGACCCGGCCGGCGACTGGTCGCTGGCTGCGCCGCTGTGGGGAGCCTCCGCGTTGCTGCACGGGCTATTCTCCCTCGCCGGCCTGGCGCCGGCCCGCCTGGGGGCGCTGCTGGCAACCCTCGCCATGAGCGGATGGATATTCGCCATGGCGATCCAGGCCGTATCAAACACTGTCTAGGAGTACTATCGGTGGCGATCGAGACGAATCTTTTCGACCTGACGGGCAAGGTGGCCCTGTTGACCGGCGCATCGAAGGGGATGGGCCTGGCCATGGCAGAGGCGTTGGCGGAACACGGCGCCCGGGTGGTGATTTCCAGCCGCAAGCTCGATCAATGCGAAATCGCGGCCGCGGCAATCAATGAACGTTGCGGTGACGGCACTGCAATTGCCGTCGCCTGCAACATCGGCCACAAGGATCAGCTCGAAAATCTGGTGGAGGTCACCCATGAGAAGCTGGGGCCGGTAGATGTGCTGGTCTGCAATGCGGGCATCAATCCCTTCTACGGCCCCATGTCGGAAATCCCCGACTGGGCCTTCGACAAGATCATGGGCTCCAACGTGCGTTCGAACCACTGGCTCTGCCAGATGGTCGCGCCCGACATGGTAGAAAAAGGCGCGGGTTCCATAATCATCACGTCGAGCACCGGCGCCTTCCACCCGTCCGACGTTCTGGGCACCTACAACATCTCCAAGGTCGCCGAACTCGGCCTGGTACGAAATCTGGCCCTTGAACTCGGTCCCAAGGGCATCCGGGTCAACGCCATCTGCCCCGGCACCATCAAGACCGACTTCGCCCGGGTGCTGTGGGAAACGGACGAGGCCGCGCGCGGCGTGATCGCCGGTACGCCGCTGCGCCGCATCGGCGAACCCGAAGACCTGAAAGGCGTAGCCGTCTTCCTCGCCTCGGGCGCCAGCGGCCACATCACCGGCCAGGCCGTGACGGTGTGCGGCGGCATGTTCATGTTGCGCTAGTGTCCCGTCCGATGATTTTCCTGCATTCCGGAGCTCCGCCGATCCCCAGACCGGTCGATTCAGGACTCTGGTGCGCGTGCTACAGTTTGCCGAGAAACTTGAGGGAAGCGATATGAAATCAATCGTCTGCGACATGGTGGGTTGCGAATTCCCGCTGTTCGCTTTCAGCCATTGCCGCGATGTGGTCGCGGCGGTCACCAACGCCGGCGGCTTCGGCGTGCTCGGCGGGGTGAGCCACACGCCACAGACGCTGGATATCGAGTTGTCGTGGATCGACGAGCAGGTCAAGGGCAAGCCCTACGGCCTCGACCTGATCGTCCCCACCAGCATGGACAGCAAGGAAGAGTCGCTCTCCGCCGCAGAGATCGAAGCGCGCATTCCGCCGGAGCACAAGGAATACGTGCGCAACCTGCTGGCCCGCTTCGACATCGACACCGACGATGTCTATTCCGCGCTGCCTTACGACCGGATGGGCGAGAGCATGCGGGAACAGGGCGCCGGCGAACTGCTCGACTGCGCCTTCACCCACCCCATCAGGCTCATCGCCAACGCGCTCGGGGTTCCGCCCCCATTCATGCTGGAGCAGGGCAAGCGGGAAGGGGTGCCCGTCGCTGCACTCACGGGCGCCCGGGAACATGCCGTCAAGCACGCCGAGGCCGGCGTCGACATCCTGGTCGTGGCCGGTACCGAGGCCGGCGGCCACTGCGGCGAGGTGTCCACCCTGGTACTGGTGCCCGAAGTGCTGGAAGCGCTGCAACCCTACGGCGAAGTCCCCGTTCTCGCCGCGGGCGGCATCGCCACAGGGCGCCAGATGGCCGGTTTGATGGCCATGGGCGCCCACGGCGTATGGACCGGTTCTGTCTGGCTGACCACCGCCGAGGCGGAAACCGCGCCCGCGGTGAAGGAGAAGTTCCTCTCGGCCAATTCCCGGCAGACCGTTCGCTCGAGAAGCCGCACCGGCAAGTACACCCGGCAGCTCCGCTCGGCATGGACCGATGCCTGGCATGCCGAGGAAGCCCCCGAACCCCTGCCCATGCCGCTGCAGGGCCTGGTCAGCGAACCGGCCCTCTCCAAGATCGCCAAGCTCGCCGACTCCGGCCATTCCGGGGCCAGGCAACTCACCACCTATTTCGTGGGCCAGGCCGTGGGCCTGATGAACCACGTGCAGTCTGCCCGGCAGGTGGTTTACGAGTTCATGGAAGACTTCGCAGAGGCAAACGAACGCCTGAACGGATTCATGGAGGCCGAGGACTAGGAGTTTCCAACCCGGCGCGCCGGGACGCTGAGCGAAAGGAACAACGCTAGGTCTTGGGAAAGAGTTCGTCTGCGGCGCTTCCCTTTCGGCGCGTTAGAGTTCGTCCAACACCCTCCCACACGGCAGGATGCCGTGGCTGGTGCGCCGAAAGGGAAGCGCCGTAGACGAACTCGCTGCCCGGCACTGGCAATTGTGAAATAGAAGCTGGAAAGTGGATTGGAGAATTTGTCCCATGTGAGCCTGCAAGGCGCCGGGTTTCGCCGGGAACGCTAATCGGACAGGCTCGCCGGCGATCTGCGCAGCAGCTTTTTCTTTCCGTGCAGCTTCTTGCCCGCAAGCCGCCGGGCCTTTGCCGCCCGGCTCGGCTGCGTCGGCAGCCGCTGCCTGGGCCGGCGCCATGCCCGCGCCACCAGGTCATTGAGCCGGGCCAGCGCATCCCGGCGGTTCTGCTGTTGGGAGCGGAATCGTTCGGCGGTGATCACCACCTCGCCGGACCTCGTCGCGCGCCGGCCGGCCAGACCCACGAGCCGTTGCCGAACCGCGGCCGGCAGCCCGGCCCGGTCGAGATTCAGGCGCAGTTGCACGGCGCTCGATGTCTTGTTGACGTGCTGGCCGCCCGGACCCGTCGCGCGGATGAATTGAAAGCTCAATGCTTCGTCTGGAATTTTCTGCATGACCGGCGAGGCGGCGGACGACGACAAGAGACTACCAGACGGATTCAACCACGCCCCGAAGCGGCATCAGGGGCGCATATTCGCCGGGCTGGCGGGAAGCGGCCTCAGACCCTTTCAGCCGACCAGAAAGTCGAGCGCCTTGATTCCGGCCACGGCCATGCCAACGGCAGCGAAGAACTTGAGCGTCATGCGCAATTCGAGTTCTTTCATGTCGCTTCTCGTCTCTGCTCGGAGTTCACGAATCTCTGATCGGAGCTCCCGGATATCGCCTTTTGTGGCCAGTTCGCGGCTTGCCGGAATGGATCGAGCAGCCGCGGTCGCCTGTTCGTCCGATACACCGGCACTTCTGAAGGCATCGTAGACCTCCTTGATGATCGCGCTCATGCGAACTTCCCTCGATCGCTACTACTCGCTCGAATCAGGACAAATCATATCAGCCCGGCGCTTTCAGACTGTGAGAGATCAGTCAAAACCAACGTGCGAGGATGCTTAGACGCTGCCGCTGCGATTGGCACGGTGGGGAGTGTGTATGATCGTGCCCGAAGAAGGATCGCGGCCGCGATGCGGCCCGTCGGCCGGCACGGTCGACAGTTTGAATCGGATGGGCCGGAGTGGCTTGGCGCCAGGTTTTCATGTTTTCCTGTT
>JAPOON010000472.1 GCA_026713405.1 Gammaproteobacteria bacterium | reverse complement strand
GGAAGGGCCCCCAGGGGCGCAGGGGCGGGCGGAGGCACTGGCTCAGACGGAGGCGGAAGCTGAGGCGGGAGCGGCCCGGTCAAAACCCGTCGCCAGGGGGGCAGCGAAGAAGTCCAGTGCGGGCGCCGAAGCACTATCCGCGCCAGTCCCGCTGTCGGCCAAGGCGATCCGCCCCGAATCCCGGCAGAAACCTCTCAGTCCCAAGGCGTTGCGGCGCATGCTGGACGACGTCGAACTGAAGGGGAAGGCGAAACCACAATTGAAAAAGCTCATCAAGTCGGGAGAAATCACCAACGGCGCCGCCCTGGCCCGGCACGCCAATCGGATGACCGCAGACTGGGTACAGGGGAACCGCATCGCCAACTGGTACGCGGAAGCCGAGCAGAAGCTGGGTGTACGGGGCAAGGTCAAGGACGGCGAGATGATCAGCTTTCCCGAGGTCATGGCGCACCAGGTCACGCAGATGATCGCGGCGTCGCCGGATCTCCTGGACTGGCCGGATGTCAAAGCAATGGCACGGGACCTGATTTCGGCACATGCAAGGAACGAGACTGAACAGCAGGCATCCTGAGCTGAAACTCCGCGCCGGCTGCCGTCACCCGATGTGCGGACCGCGCGGAAATCCCGGCAGTCGGATGGATCTGTCCGCTGCACCGAACCGGTCATTCGGGCCGGCGTGGGGACTCAAGGAAAATGGCGGAAAACGAACCGATAGCTTCTAGATCCCGCGTTGGGGCCGCTCCTGGCCTGCCCCGGCCCGGATACGCTGTCCGGCCCTACCGTGGCCGCTTCGGCCGATGGGGCGTATTCGCACGTTCGAACTCCCCCCAACGGCGCCTGTCCATGCGTGGTCGCCAGCAGGCCGCAAGAAGCGCACCGGGCTTCGGCGAACCGCCCAGCCTGTTTTCAAGGGTTGTCTCGACGCTTCGGTCAAAGTTCAGAACGGCGCGGCCCGTCCGGGATTCGGGTGCCGGTTCCCCCGCTCTCGCCGGCAGGCAGCAGGAAAGCGACCGCGCCGACGCCCCACAGGTTACGGAATTCGGCGCGGCGCAGGATGCGCCGCCTCCCGAAGCGCCGGTGCGGAAAAGCGACCAGCAGGCCCTGGCCGAAGGCAAGGTGACGCTGATGTCGAACTACCTCGCCAACCACGCCAACGCAGGCCGGATCTCCCAGGCCGAACTTCGCGAACTCGGGCCGGTGGTCGATGTCGTGGCGCAGATCGATGCCGATCTCGTCCACGCCGCCGACCTGCTCCACAAGTCCGATGCGAAGACATTGACGGAAGCCGAACAGCGGGAACTGTCGTCGCTGGTCTTGTCGCAGAGGCACAATCTGGTCGAAGCGCAGCGATGGCTCGGCGCCAGGCTCGCCGATCCGCAATACAGGAACCGTTTGAGCCCGGCCGCCACGACACTGCTCCAGGGCATACAGGGCGGATTCGCCAACCGGCTCATGGATCTTGCCGACCTGATCTGCCTGTACGAGTTCGAGGGAGACCTGAACGAACCGGTGAGCCGCGCCGACACCGCTCATGCTCACGTGCTGCACGCCGAAGCGGCCGTGAAAATTGCCCGGGACCTGGACGCGCCCGGGCTGAGCGACGGCAAGAAGCGACGGCTGATCCGCGAACTGCAGGCGCATCGCGACCGCCTGGCCGCGGTTCGGGATGCGGCGGACCGCAAGATTCGAACCGGGCCGGAGGGCATCGAAATGCCGGACAGGAAACTCCGTTCCAAGCCAATGCCCCTGATCCCGTTCGACCAGGGCGGTTCGCGGGACATTCGCAACCTCCGGGCGCAGTGGGCGCGCCACGGGCCCGGCAGTACCGCAGACCCTCTCCTGCCCATCACGCACCCCTCCATCGGCCAGGCAAGAATGTTGCGCGAATTCATCGAATTTCGCCTCGCCGGGGCCGGCGTGGCGCAGCGGGACATGCCGGACCTGGCGGGCGCCCAGCAGGATGCATACGGCAAGGCCGTCAACGAGCAGCCCTGGGAACCCATCGAAAAACAGCTGGTAACCCGGCTTCCCGGCAGTGACGGAAAACGCACGCTGGTAAACAGCCGCATCGAGCCGGGCAAGGCCATGGCCGCGCATTTCGCCGAAGACTATCCGGCCAACGGCATCAATTGCGGCGACCGCACCCAGTACAGGCACGCCCCCAACCTCGCCCGCACCTCGTTGACCAACCGCGACGGCAGCACCCTGTTCGACGGTCTGCGACATGGCGTCATCGACGCTTACGACATCACCCCGAGACTGCTGGCGGGCCTGCCGGACCAGGCGTTGCGAACCATGATCGCCGACCTGCTGGTCCGGGAAGATTCGCCCGCTCCCGGCGGACGCAGCCTGCAGAACAGAAGGATCGACCGTTTCGCCCGAATCCGCACCTTTCCGCAGGAGGCGGCAACGGCCGCCAGGGAGATGCGCGAACAGGCCAGCAAGGACATGGCACGGGAGGTAGCCGCGGCCGCCCTGATCGCCGATCCGGAAAAATTCCAGCGAGCCCTGGACGGCGAAACGGTCGATCTCGACCTCTCCTCCGTTTCGATGCTCACGCCCGATACCATCCGGTACCGGCTGAAGGGTTCCAACGAAGACGAGAAGACCATGCTGCGCAACCAGCGCACCGCCTTTGCCGACCTCGCCGGCGCCGGGCCCGCCACGTTGACCGTGCGCGACGATACCGGTCAGCAACGCACCGTCACGGCCAACATCAAGGTGCGGCAATTCAACTTCGGCGTTAACGCCGGCGCGGTCCACGGCAAGGGGAAAGGCAACCTGGCCGTGAGATCGCATTGGCCGGGTGTCCGCAACTTGATGGGCTGGCGTTTCGCCATGGCAGAAAACGATCCGGAACTGGTCCGACTGCTGGGGTCACCGGACGATCAAGGGCTGGGCGGTGACGCCCAGGCAGCGCTGCAGCGGATGCGGCGCCGCGGCGCCCAACTGGCGGAACGGAGCCTGAACCTGAATGGTATGCTCGAAGCCGACCCGCAGCATCCGGAGGCGCCGCAGATCCTGGAGAGAATCGAGCGCACGCAAATAGAGATCGATCATCTGGCCACGAGCGAGAGAGCCCTCAGGGAAGCCGGAGCCCAGCTCAAGACCATCTGGGCCGGCGGCGACTACATGAGGGGCGACGGCGATCCCTACAAGATGGTGTCGCGGCTGGCCCTGGTCAGTCAGTTGATGGGCGAGACGCCCTTGTTCAACTGCAAGAGCGGCAAGGACAGAACGGGGCAACTGGACGCCGAAGTGAAGTTTCTCGCCACGGTGGCCGACGAACAGCAGGGTCAACTGCCGCCCGTCGACCAGGACATGGAGCGCTGGCGCTCCGTGCGCAGCGACTTTACACTTAACACCGGCAACCTCGAAATGCAGCAGATGAATACAGGGCTGCCGGGTTACAAACTCAAGGGCGTGCCCGGGCTCGAAAACATGATTTCGGAGGGCATGAAGCCTGTCTACCGTGGCGGATCGGGCTATGTTTCAATGTAACGGGAACGAATTCCACAACGGCTCGTCAAACTAGACAGGCCACTCTGGATATTCCAAAGCCAATCTAACCGAAGAATCTAACCAAAGAATCTAACCAAAGAATCTAACCAAAG
>JAPOON010000471.1 GCA_026713405.1 Gammaproteobacteria bacterium | reverse complement strand
GGAGGAACCGCAGGCGGCTGTGGTCGAGATCGTAGTAGGGCATGCCGACGTTCTCGCCGACGCGGAGGGACTGGGTTACCGGGTCGTGATCGAAGCCGCCGCTTTCCAGCAGGCAGATGTCCATTCCGTCGGCCGCCAGCCCCCGGGCCAGGGTCACGCCCGCCGCACCGGCGCCGACGATGCACACCCCGGCGCGCAGGTCTGTCTCGACAGCTTCCTGAGCGAAGTCAATCAACATGATGGCCGATCCGCCTGTTCCAGCGCTGCAGGTTGGCCAGCGGCCGCCGGACGTAGGCGCTGGCTCTGAGCAGGGAGAGCAGGGCATCCCGGCAGGGCCCGGCGATCCGGTCCAGGGGCCGGTCGAGGTCCAGAAAAAGCACCACGCGAGCTTGCGGTGTGGCGTTTTGCACTTCGTGCTCGAACGTGTCGTCGAAACAGAGGCACTTGCCAGCTTCCCAGTGGCGGGTCTCGTTGCCGACGCGAATCCGGCACCGCTCGGCCTCCGTCGGGATGCGCAGCCCCAGGTGGCAGCGCACCACCGCCTTGGTGGGGCCCCGGTGCGGCGGTATGTGGTAACCGGGCGCGAGGATGGAGAACCAGGCATTCTGCAGGTCGGGCAGGCCGGCCAGGATTTCCGCGGTGCGGGGGCAGGCGCGGCAGTTCTCCTCGATGCGCTGCCCGAACACGTAGAAGACAAAGGTCTTCCAGTTGTCGCCGTAGGAGATACGCGCCTGGTCGGGGGACATTTCGTGAAACGTCGGAATGTCTTCGGGACGTTCCAGCACCCGGTCGAGTTCATCGCGGATGGCTTGCCAGCCGGCTTCCAGGGCACGTACCTGTGGAAAGCCCCGGGCGGGCAGGAACGGCGTTGTCGGCACCAGCGAATGGCGGGCCAGAAAGCGGTCCGTGGCGCGCAGGAAGACCTTTCCCAGCCGGACGCCGAGCCTGGGTTCGGGGCGTTCGTTCAACATCCCAGAACCTGCTCGGCCAGCGCCAGGTCCTGAACCGTGTCGACATCCACGGCGGCCAGTTCGTCGTCGACCTCGACCCAGGAAACCTTGCAGCCCATTACCCGTGACAGCACCGCGAAGGCATCGTCCATCGCCAGCCTGCCGCCCAGGTAGCGCAGCAGGGTGCCCGCACCGAGTTGCCCGGCGATGCGCCAGGGACGCTTGCGGTCGCGCTGGACCTGCGGCCAGAAACGGACGGCCCCGCGTGCTTTCGGACTCATCAGCAGGAACAGGTTGGTGCTGCAGTAGCTCCCCTCGCGAAAGCGGAGCAGGGTGCGGCGGGTGCCGGGAAAGCGCCGCATGACGCGTTCGCGGGAGACCAGCCCCACCAGCGCATCGGTATCCGGCGGGGCGGCGGCCAGGAATCGCTCCACCGTGGGCGCAGTGAGCAGCGCGTGGTCGCCGGTGGTCAACAGCACCGGGAACTCGTCGATCGCGTCGAGGGCGCGCAGGGTGCTCTCGGCAGGCCCGCGGTCCGGCTCGATCCAGGAGAAGTCGCCGCTCTCGAAAATGGCCCCAAGGGTGGCGGAGCCGCGGCACACCGCCGGGTCCGGACCGGCGACCACGCCGCCGTCTATGCCATGGGCGGCACGCAGGGTTTCGATGACCCTGACGATGCTGGGGCGGCCGGCAACCGGGGCAAGCACGCCCGCGGGGACGCCGGTGGCAGCGGCAAGCGCATTGCCTCCGGGCCGTTCGCCGGCCAGCACGATGGCCTTCATGAGCCGGCGAGGCTCTTCTCGTACAGGCGGTAGCGCTTGGTGACGGTGCCGCCGAGGCGTTCGAGAATGCTGCGCATGCCGGCGTTGTCCTCCAGTATCCAGGACAACTCGCCGCTGGCCACCCCGAGCCGCAGTACGGGTGCGTTCATGCCATGGATCAGGGTCATGGCGATGCCGGGGCCGAACACCGTGTCGTGAAGGTCCTTGCGCACCCCCATGAGCGGAACCCGCACCGTGGCGGGAAACCGCACTTTCAGGCGCCAGAGCAGCTTGGCCCATCCGGTGGGGAACAGCCTGCCGTTCAGATCGCGAATGCATTCGTTGATGTTGGGCAGAACGACGATGAACCCCGCCGGCTCCCCATCGAGTTCGGCGATGCGGATGAAATCCTTCGGAACCACCATCAGCAACAGGTCGCCGATCGCCTTGAACTCAGCCTGGGTGAAGGGAACGAAGCCCCAGTTTTCAGACCAGCCGTCGTTGAATATCTGGCGCAGCACTTCGAGTTCCGCTGCCTTGTCGGCGCGGTTGAAATTGCGCAGCACCAGGCGCTCGCCCAGGCGCCGGCGCAGGCGCCGGATGGCGGCCGGCTCATCGTAGTTGGGTTCCATTCGGTAGGCGAGGAGTTCCCGGCACGGACGATAACCGGCGGTCTCCAGCCGACGATGATAGTAGGGGCGCGCGTGGCCCATCAGGAAGGCCGAGGGCATTTCGTAGCCGTCGTACAGCAGGCCCGGCTCCTGGTTGATGTTCAGGTTCAGGGGCCCCAGTACGCTGGTCATGCCGCGTTCGCGCAGCCACCCCTCGGCGACATTGGCGAGGCTTTCGAAAACGCCGGCGTCGTCCGTTCCCTCGATCATGCCGAAGAAGCCCTGGCCCGGGTCGTTGTGCTCGAGGTGCAGCGCGTCGACCTGCG
>JAPOON010000470.1 GCA_026713405.1 Gammaproteobacteria bacterium | reverse complement strand
TGCCGGCACACGGGCACGCCCGATCGATCCACTTCCAACGTCGGTTTTCGTCAGGAGATTCGGTGGGACCGGAGACAGCCTTGGATGCGCTACAGGGCCAGGACCTCTGGCCATTGCTGATCTACGCGGCGCTTGTCGCGGGAGTGCTGGTCGTTTTCGTGGGGTCCTGGCTGCTCGGCTCCCGCACGCGGCACAAAAAAGGCCACAGACATGCCATTCGAGTCCGGCATCGTGCCGGTGGGCACGGCTGAACAGACGCGCCTGTCAGTGGAGTTCTATCTCGTCGCGATGTTTTTCGTGATCTTCGATCTCGAGACCATCTTCATCTTCGCCTGGGCAGTGGCGTTCTTCGAACTGGGCTGGCGGGGCTACTTCGGCGCCGGCATCTTCATCGTCATCCTGCTGGTGGCGCTGGTCTACGAACTGCGTACCGGCGCCCTGGACTGGGGCGTCAAGGAACGGTTCCGCCGGCGCCGCTATGCGACAGTTCCCGCGACCGAAGGGGAGGGTAGCGCCTGATGCAGTGGCGACTGGTCAAGACGGAGCCGGGGGCGAGCATGGCCGAGCCCGACCGGGTTTACGAGGAGCAGTCCGCCAAGGGCTTCCTCACCGCCAAGCTGGACGATCTCGTTGCCTGGGGCCGTGCCAACTCGCTCTGGCCGTTCAATTTCGGGCTGTCCTGCTGTTACGTCGAGATGGCCACCGCGCTCACCTCCCGGCACGACATCTCCCGATTCGGCGCGGAGGTCATTCGGGCGACGCCCCGCCAGGCCGACCTGATCGTCATCCCCGGCACCGTGTTCCGCAAGATGGCGCCGGTGCTGCAACATCTCTACGACCAGCTTCTCGAACCCAAGTGGGTGATCTCCATGGGTTCCTGCGCCAACTCGGGCGGCATGTTCGACATCTACAGCGTCGTGCAGGGCGTCGACAAGTTCCTGCCCGTCGACGTCTATGTGCCGGGCTGCCCGCCGCGCCCCGAAGCCTTCATGCAGGGCCTGACGCTGCTGCAGGAAGCGGTGAAGGAACGGCCGCGCCCGTACAGCTGGCTGGTCGGCGAGGATGGCTCGTTGAGCAAGTACCAGCCCAGTCAGCGCGATGCCCTGACGCCGGAGCGCATGCGCGCAACGAACCTCGATGAGCCCACCAGCGTGGGCGACGCGCCCCTGTCCGGGGACCTGCTCGGCAAAGCGCGGAAACAACAATGACGGCGGACGTTGCACAGGCACCGGCGGAAACCCGCCGGCCAGCGCCGGTTGACGGGCCGGTGAGCGAGTTGCTCGAGCGATTTGGCCCGGGCCTGAGCTACCAGGAGACGGTGGACGGCATACCCAACCTCTGGGTACCCCGGGACCGCCTGCTGGAGGTCATGGGACAGCTCAAGCCCGACTACCCCATGCTTTTCGACCTGTCGGTCATCGATGAGCGACTGCGAACGAACCGGGACGGGCAGCCCGATTCGGGATACACCGTGTTCTATCACCTGATCTCGCTGGACCGGAACGATGACCTGCGCATCAAGGTGGCCCTGCCGGAGAACGACGCCAGGACGCCCAGCCTCACCGGTGTCTGGCCTGTTGCGAACTGGTACGAACGGGAAGGCTTCGACATGTTCGGGGTCGATTTCGAAGGTCATCCCAACCAGTACCGGATTCTCACCCCACCGCTGTGGGAAGGGCATCCGCTGCGCAAGGAGCATCCGGCCCGGGCAACGGAGATGGACCCGTACCGCATGTCCGATGAGATCCTTGACGAACAGCAGGAAAGCCTGCGCTTCGTCCCGGAAGAGTGGGGCATGACCAAGACGGCCAAGCACACCGACTTCATGTTCCTCAACCTGGGGCCGAACCATCCGAGCGTGCACGGCGTCTTCCGCATCGCCCTGCAACTCGACGGCGAGGTCATCGTCGATGCGGTGCCGGATATCGGCTACCACCACCGCGGCGCCGAGAAGATGGGCGAGCGCCAGTCCTGGCACACCTACATTCCCTATACCGACCGGGTGGATTACCTGGGCGGCGTCATGAACAACCTGCCCTACGTCATGGCCGTGGAAAAGATGGCCGGCATCGAGGTGCCGGACCGGGCCAAGGTCATCCGCATCATGGTCTCGGAGCTGTTCCGCATCTCCAGCCACCTGGTGTTTTTCGGAACCTTCGCCCAGGACGTGGGCCAGATGTCCCCCGTGTTCTACATGTTCGCCGACCGCGAGCGGCTGTTCAGCATCGTCGAAGCGATCACCGGGGGGCGCATGCACCCGGCCTGGTTCCGTATCGGCGGCGTCACCCAGGACCTGCCCGACGGCTGGGACACCATGGTCAGAGACTTCGTGGACTACATGCCGGCGCGGCTCGACCACTACGACCGGATGGCCACGCACAACAACATCCTGAAACGGCGTACGGTAGCCGTGGGCCAGTACAACACGGCGGAAGCGGTGGAGTGGGGCATTACCGGGCCGGGCCTGCGGGCCACCGGCTCCGACTGGGACCTGCGCAAGAAACGCCCGTACGGCGGTTACGACCAGTTCGACTTCGAGGTGCCCACCGCCGTCAACGGCGACTCCTACGACCGCTGCGTGGTGCGCGTGGAGGAGATCCGCCAGAGCCTGCGCATCATGCGCCAGTGCGTGGAGAACATGCCGTCCGGACCGGTGAAGTCGGACCATCGGCTCACCACGCCGCCCCGCAAGGAGCGCACGATGCAGGACATCGAGACGCTCATCCACCATTTCCTG
>JAPOON010000469.1 GCA_026713405.1 Gammaproteobacteria bacterium | reverse complement strand
CCCGTCACGCTGGCGGGCGAGCCGACGCTCACCGGCATGTGGAATATCTCTTCGGCGAGTTCGACCACGCCTTCCATTTTTGATGCCCCCCCAGTGAGCACCACACCCGCGGCAATGAGGTCCTCGAACCCGCTGCCGCGAAGTTCTGCCTGAATCAAGGTGAACAGCTCGTCGTACGGGGCCTCGACCACTTCGGCCAGCGTCTGCCGGGACAATTCACGGTCCGGCCGGTCGCCCACTCCGGGCACCTTGATCATCTCGTGCGCCTGTGCGAGTTGCGGCAGGGCGCACGCGTACTTGATCTTGATTTCTTCCGCGTTCTGCGTCGGCGTTCTGAGCGCCGTCGCGATGTCGTTCGTTACCTGGTCGCCCGCGATGGGGATCACCTTCGTGTGGCGTATGGCGCCGCCGGTGAACACCGCGATGTCCGTCGTTCCACCGCCGATGTCGACCAGGCAGATGCCCAGGTCCCGCTCGTCTTCCGTTAGCACCGAATAGCTCGACGCCCACTGTTCCAGCACCAGTTCGTTGACCTTCAGCCCGCAGTGTCCGATGCACTTCTCGATGTTCTGGGCGGCGTTGACCGAGCAGGTGACCAGGTGCACCTTGGCCTCCAGGCGCACGCCGGACATGCCCAACGGCTCCCGGACACCTTCCTGGTTATCGATGACGTACTCCTGGGGCAGGATGTGCAGGGTGCGCTGGTCCGCCGGGATCGGCATGGCCTGTGCCGCATCGATCACCCGTTCCACATCGTGGGGCAGCACTTCCCGGTCGCGAATGGCGACGATGCCGTGGGAGTTGAAACTGCTGATGTGGCGCCCCGCGATGCCCGCATAGACCGACTCGATCGGACACCCCGCCATGAGCTCCGCTTCCTCAACGGCCCGCTGAATCGAATGCACGGTGGAGTCGATGTTGACCACGACCCCTTTCTTCAGGCCGTGCGAGGGGTGCGAGCCGATGCCGGTCACCTCGATACCGCCGTCGGCGGCGATGTCCGCCACGATGGCGGCCACCTTGCTCGTGCCGATGTCCAGACCGACGATGCGCGCCGAATCGTTTTCCGATGTCATGTCGTCTCCGTCGCTTCCGCCGTGTCCGGCACTTCCGCGTGTTGCACTTCCGGCTCCCGCCAGCGCACGGCAATGCCGCTGCCGTACCTCAGGTCCACGTAGTCGACCGTATCGGCGCGATCCATCAGGAATCGGGACCACGCCACCAGAAAGCGCCCCATGCGCTCCCTCAGGCGGTCCGCACCCAGCATGACCGTGGGGCCGGCTGCATGCTCCATGCCCGCCGGGAGGGCTCCCGGCTCCGCCAGCGCCAGTTGCCACTCGCCGATCTCGTTCTCCGTGATCCGCTCGATCACCAACCCCGCTTCCGACGTCATGCCCTGGAGATAGCGATAGACTTCCATCACCTCCCTTGGGCTCGACAGCGCACAGTCGAATACCGGGACATCGACCGGGCCATTGGGGGTGCTGACGATCTCGCCGCCGGGCGTGAGGTATCCGGCGTCGGCCCACCGGGCCACCACGGTCCGCCGGGCCACCCGAACCACGATGGTGTCGGGCCACACCTTCCGTACGCTGACTTCGCCCGGCCAGGACAGTTCCATGACCCGTTCACGCAGCCTCGCAACATCCATGGTCAAAAGCCCCCCATCGAGAGCCTGTCCGATACGGCGCCGTATCTCGGCCGCCTCCGATTCAGCGAGCTGGCCCTCGACCTTGACGACCCGAACCTGACGGTCGGCCGCAAGCCATCCGGCGGCCCCGGCCGCCAGGAGCGCCGCCAGGGCGACGACCGCGAGCAGGCTACGCATTGGCGACACCCCGCAGCCGATTCGAAACCTGGCTGACGTTGCCCGCGCCCTGCACCAGGACGACATCGCCATCCCGCACCACGCCGCCGAGCCGTTCCAGCGCGTCTGCCGGGTTCGCCGCGAACAGGGGGTCGATACCGGCACGTTTCCTGATGCCGCAGCACAGGGCGCGGCCGTCCGCTCCCGGAATCGGCGCCTCGCCCGCGGAATACACCTCGACCAGAACCAACTCGTCGACCTCGGACAGGACTTCCACGAAAGCGTCGAAGAGGTCCCTGGTACGACTGTACCGGTGCGGCTGATAGGTCATTACCAGGCGGCGGCCCGGCCACACGCGCCGCACCGTATCGAGCACCGCGCGCACCTCCGTCGGATGGTGGCCGTAGTCGTCGACCAGGGTCACCTCGACGCCGCCCACCGAAACGTTCTCGAATACCTGAAAACGGCGCCCGACACCCGAGAAACCGGCGAGGCCACGCAGAACGGCACCGTCGTCGATTCCCTCCTCGGCGGCCACGGCCAACGCGGCCAGCGCGTTCAGCACGTTGTGCCTGCCCGGAATGGCCAGTTCCACATCGAGGGTGCCGCGCCCGTTGGGCCGGTGCGCGCGGAAACGCCAGGAGCGGCCGTCGGCCTGCACATCCGAGGCGCGGTAGTCGGCGTCCCGGGCGAAGCCGTAGGTGAACATCGGCCGCGACAAGGCGGGAAGGAGGCTCGTCAGCACCGGGTCGTCGGCGCACAGTATGGCGGTGCCGTAGAACGGCAGCCGGTGCACGAATTCCACGAAGGTCGACTTCAGCCGTTCGAAGTCGTGGCCGTAGGTTGCCATGTGGTCCTGGTCGATGTTCGTGACCACCGCCACCATCGGCTGAAGATGGAGGAACGAGGCATCGGACTCGTCGGCTTCCACGATGATGGTGCGGCTGCCGCCGAGCCGGGCATGGGTACCGGCGCTCTCGAGCAGCCCGCCGACCACAAAGGTGGGATCCCGGCCCGCCCCCCGGTAGATGGGCACGAGCAGGCTGGGCGTGGTCGCCCTG
>JAPOON010000468.1 GCA_026713405.1 Gammaproteobacteria bacterium | reverse complement strand
TGAAAGTCGGGAACCCGGCACGCCGGGACGAGGACGCGCAGGGAACAACGGTTGGATGTACGATGAGAGCGGGTGTGAGGTGCGGGCCTCCAGCCCCTTTAAAGCACTTCAGCGCGCTAGGAATCCACCGACAGCGCGCTCGCTTAGCGTGCAGGAGGCCCGTACCTCGCGCCCGCTCGGCGCTCGGAATTCCGATTCGGCAAGTGATTTGTTCCATGCGATCAAACTCTCCAGCTCCGGCACAGGGCGCCGACTCCTGCTTTGGCTCGCGCTCCCACTGCTCGGGCTGTGCGGTTGCGTAAGCCAGACGGTGCGCACCGTCGACATGACCCCGCCCATGCAGTATCAGGGCGTACAGAGCGAAGACCAGCTGCTCGATGTGGGCCTGGCGGTGCTCGACCCGAACATTCCCGAGACCTTCGATGAACAGATCGAAGAACTCATTCATCCCGATCTGCGCCGCGCCGAAGCGCAGTTCATCCCCTATTTCGCCAAGAACCTGCTGCAGAGCACCGGCAACTGGGGGGCGGTACGTGTGGTGCCCAGGCCGACCCATGCGGTAGACGTGACGGTGACCGGCAGGATCGTGGAATCGGACGGCGAGCGGCTGACGCTGGAGATGACCGTCACCGACGCCCGCGGGGTCGAATGGTTCACCGAGACCTACCACGCCCTTGCCAGCAAGTACGCGTATTCCGAGACGATTCCGCCGGATATCGACCCGTTCCAGGCCAACTACAAGAACCTCGCCGACGACATGCTCGCCTATCGGCAGTCGCTCGATGAACAGACCGTTCGCGAGATCCGCGCAACGGCGGAAATGAAGTTTGCGCGGGATTTCGCGCCCGATGCCTTCGCCACCCACGTTCGCGACCTGCCCAACGGCGATTTCGAACTCGTGCGCCTGCCGTCGCCGGACGATCCCATGCTCGAGCGGGTGCGCCGCGTGCGCGAGCGCGAGTACCTGTTCATCGACACGCTCGATGAGTATTACGCGGGCTTCCACCGCAACATGTTCCGGCCTTACCACCAGTGGCGCGCCGCCACCTTCGACGAAGCCATTGCATTGCGGGAACTTGAGGCCCAGGCCCGGGGCAAGACGTGGGCCGGAGCCGGCGCCATCATCGGCGGCATCGGCGCGATCTACGACAGCAACAACGCCTACGTGGACGCCGCCGGGCTGGTTTCCATCGCCGCGGGCGCGGCGCTGATCAAGAGCGCCGTGGCGAAGCGCAACGAGGCCGCGATGCAGGCCGAGGTTCTCCAGGAAATCGGGGTGGCCGCGGAGCAGGAGATCATGCCCCACACCATAGAACTGGAGAACCAGACGGTGCACCTGCAGGGCACGGTGGAACAGCAGTACCAGGAACTCCGCCGCATCCTGCGCAGAGTTTACTTCGAAGACCTGGGACTCGACGTCGAAGACGCGCCGCCCGCGGAAGCGCCCGAATCGGCATAGGGCGCGTAGCGCGCGCAGGATCCGCAGGGCGCGACCATGTCTGACAGAACGGAACCGATCAAGCCCAGGGCCGTCCCGCTGAGCCATGCCGGAACGGTCCGGAAGAGCCGCCGCATCGACTCGCGCAGGCTGTTCGTCTACCTGTTCCTCGCCGGGGCAGGCGTGCTCGTGTTCGCCCTGTTCGTACTGGCGCCGCAATTCGTGGAACCGGTGGCGACCGGCCACGGCCAGGCGAGTTCCTCCGCCGGCGATGCGGCATCCACCCAGGCGAACGACCGGCTCCCGGCTGCCGCGAGGCCGGCCGAGCCCCCACCTTTCGAAGCCCTGCTGCGCGAGCAGGCCCGCACCGGGGCCCAGGACGAACTCGCCCGGTTCGTTGAACTCGAGATCGAACTGCGCGGGGCCGTGCAGGTTGAAACCTGGGCCGCCGAGGCCTACGAAGCCGCCAAGAACCTGGCGCACGAGGGCGATGAGTCGTTTGTCGACGAACGCTATGCGGCCGCCATCGACAACTATCGCGGCGCCGCGGATGCCCTGGAGGCACTGATCGCTGAAGGTCACGGCCGCTTCGATACGGCGCTGGCCAACGCACTGGCGGGTATCGATTCCCTGGATGCCGGCGAGGCGGAACGCTGGCTTGCGGACGCACGCCTCATCAAGCCGGCGCACCCGGACCTGCTGCGCGCCGAGGCGCGGGCAGAGCGCCTGCCGGAAATCGTCTCGCTGTTCCGCGACGCGCACAATGAGGAACTGTCCGGCCAGTGGGACGCTGCGCTGGCCACCTACTCGCGCATACGCACCCTCGATCCTGAGACCCCTGGGCTCGACCGGGCCATGAGGGAAGCCCGGCAGCAACGCTCTGCCCAGCGCCTGCAGTCCCTTCTGTCGGCCGGTTTTGCCCAGTTGGCCAGGGGGAAGTTGAGCCAGGCCGAATCGTCATTTCGAAAAGCGCTGTCCATGGACCCCGACAACGGCGCCGCGCTCGGGGGCCTGCAGCAGATCGCCGAACAGGGGCTGGTCAGACAGGTCGAGAATCTGCGGGGGCAGGCCGCCGAGGCCGAAGCCGGAGAAGACTGGCCGGCGGCGGCACAGGCCTTCGAGGCCATCCTCGCGCTGGACGGCAACATCCAGTTCGCGCGCGCCGGCATCACCCGGGCACGGCAGCAACTGGAAACGCTCGCCGCACTGCGGGACATCGCTGCCGGCGCGGAGTCGCTCTCCTCGAACCGGCTCTATGCCGCCGCCAGGGAGACCCTCAACCGTGCCAGGGAACTGGAACCCCGCGGCCCAGTCCTCGCCGGGAAAATCACAGAGGTGGAAGCACTGCTGAATCTCTACGCCAATCCCGTGCCGGTGATTCTGAAGTCCGACAATGCCACTGAAGTCCTGCTCTCAAACGTCGGCCCACTAGGCAAATTCGACGAACTGCGCCTCAACCTGCGCCCCGGCGCCTATACCCTGATCGGCAGCCGGGACGGTTGCCGGGACGTCCGTGCCAGCATCACCGTCCGCACGGACATGGCGCCCGTGGACATCCGCTGCCGGGAGGTCCTGGCCGGACCTGTTCGTGAGTAGGCCCGGCTAGCGCGCTGATTCATGCAGACCGACGACCCTGTCATTCAACCGGTCCGATACCGGCCGACCACGGCCGCACCGACGCGGCGGCGCCGGCTTACACCCGTTCAGGGCCTGTTGCTGGCACTGGGCACACTGGCAGCCGCCATTCTGGTATTTCTTTTCACCGCACGTTCGGTGGAGTTCCAGTTCAACCCGTCGGCAAGCCGGGTCAGCGTTTCCGGCGGCCCGGCCCTTGCGTTTGGAGAAATACACCTGCTGCTGCAACAACGCTATACGCTACTGGCGGTAGCGGAAGGTTATTACCCCCTGGAAATGCCGCTCGACATCGGCCCAGAGCGCAACCAGTCATTCGCATTCGAGTTCGTGCCGCTGCCCGGACTGGTCACGGTGGTGACCGAGCCGGAAGGCGCCAGCCTGACCGTGGACGGCAGGCCGCTGGGTCAGACGCCACTCAAGGACATCGCCATCGAGGCCGGCGCGCGCCGGTTCCGGTTCACCCACCCGCGTTACCAGCCCCTCGACATGGCCGTGGCGGTTGAGGGGCGCAATCAGCCCCAGACAGTCGATGCCACACTCCTGCCGAACTGGGGCGACATCGCCTTTTCGTCCGAGCCGCCAGGCGCCCGCATCTTCGTGGACGATGCCGACACCGGAACGCTGACCAACGGCATCGTGCAGATTCTCGACGGCGAGCACGACATCAGACTGACCCTGCCCGGCCACAGGAGCCACCGCCAGCGCATACTGGTGACGGCGCAGGAAGAGCGCACGCTGCCCACTGTCAGGCTGCAACGGGCCGACGGCACGCTCGTCGTGCGCACCCGGCCGGGCCGGGCGGGCGTGACCGTGGACGGCCGCTACCAGGGCGAGGCGCCGGTCAGCATCGCCCTGCAATCCGGCCGCAACTACGAAGTACAGGCCTTCAAGGGCGGCTTCGCGCCACGCAGTGCCCGCGTGCGCCTGAATTCCGGCGAAGAGCGCATACTGAACCTGGACCTGGAGGAATTGACCGGCCTCCTGGTCGTCCAGGCAGATCCGCCACAAGCCCGCCTCTTCATCGACGGGCGCCCGGCCGGCACGGCGGACCGGACACTGGAGCTGCCGGTGCGGCCCCACCGGCTGGAAATCCGGCTGGACGGCTACGCCGGCTACAGCCGCGAAATCCAGCCGCGCAGCGGACTGACCCAGGAACTCAAGGTCAAGCTGCTCACCCTCGAGGAAGCGCGCCTCGCCGCCCTGCAGCCGGAGATCGTCACGGCCCAGGGCCAGCGCCTGAAGCTGTTCGAGCCCGGCCCGATCACCATGGGCGCCTCCCGCCGGGAACCGGGGCGGCGCGCCAACGAGGCGCTGCGCGAAGTCCCGCTGTCGCGCCTTTTCTACCTCGGTGTCCACGAAGTGACCAACGCGCAGTTCAAGGCGTTCGCGACCGGCCACGACAGCGGTTCCTACGAAGACCAGCGCCTCGACAAGGAAAATCAGCCCGTGGTCGAGGTGAGCTGGCACGACGCGGCGCTGTACTGCAACTGGCTCTCCGAACAGGACAACCTGCTGCCGTTCTACACGGCGGAATTCGGCAAGGTTACCGGTTTCAACCCGCAATCGACGGGTTATCGGCTCCCCGCGGAAGGCGAATGGGCCTGGGCCGCCCGCCACCGTCCCGGCCAGGCGGAACTGCTGCGTTTCCCCTGGGGCCCTGCCCTGCCGCCGCCGGCGCGCCACGGCAACTACGCCGACCGGGCCGCCTCGAACCTGGTCGGCCGCATCATCTTCGGCTACAACGACAATTACGCCGTCGCATCGCCCGTCGGTATCTTCCCCCCCAACGCCAAGGGCCTCTACGACCTGGGCGGAAATGTTGCGGAGTGGACCCACGACTTCTACAAGCACCCGCCAGACCCGCAAACCGGGCCGCTCGGACCGTCGGAAGGGGAGTATCATGTGATCCGCGGGTCCAGCTGGATGCACGGCACCACAACCGACCTGCGGCTGTCGTTCCGCGACTACGGCATCGACGGCAGGCGCGACGTCGGGTTTAGAATCGCCAGGTTCGCCGAATAGCGGCGAATCGAACGCCCCTCGAAGACCAGGGTCGAATTAGGATATGAAGCGATTTCGACAGAAAGCCAACGGGGCTACGCCCCAGCCCGACCACAGACAGCGACCGGGAGGGAAGTTGACTCATTTGACAACCTTGTCCGCGAATGAGAGGTCTAAAATCCCCGCCACCGCACGGCGGCTGCTCCCGTGGCTGTCCGTGGCCGGGTTGATTTGCCTGTCGGCCGGCATCTCAGCTGCCCCCGAAGAACCGAAGGACGGCGCCGGGCAGCAATCCCCGGTGAGCGAAGAGGCGGAACCGGCAACCAGCGACAGCGAAGCGTCGTCCGCGGAGGTCTTTCAGCCCACTGAAGAGATCTCGGAAGATTACGCGGCTCCGTTTCCAGTAGACATCTGACTCCAGGCCCATGCGACGGCAGATCCCAACCGAGTTCATCTACCAGGCAAGCGCCCTGGTGATCGCGCTCATCGTCGTGCACCTGATCTACATCACCGCCATCCGCCCGAATGCCCAGGCCATTCTCGATGCCCGGGCCGCTCAGGAAGCAGCGGGCGAACTGGTCGAGCAGGAACAGTCGGTCTACGTGATGCTCAAGGATTTCGAGCAGGAATCCTGCTTCATCCTCATGTTCTGGGCGATTGCCATCATCGGCTACAAGGCCAGAAGCGCAATCAGGGAACGCAATCTGCTGGATCAGGACATGGTGATCGTCACGGAGGGCGTGAGCATTCTCCCCGAAGACACCCGGGAATACGGCCGCCCCATCCAGGCCCTGCCGGAACGGCTGCAGTCGTTCCTGCTGCCCCGGGCGCTCATGTCGGCGCTGCAGCGCTTTGCCTCCACCCGCAATGTCCAGGACAGCGCAGAGGCGGTCCGCCAGGCCTGCGACGCCGAATCCGACCGGCTCGACAGCGAACTGGCCATGGTGCGCTATATCGCCTGGGCCATACCCAGCATCGGCTTCATCGGCACCGTGCGCGGCATCAGCCAGGCGCTGGGCCAGGCCTACAAGGCGGTGGAAGGCGATATCAGCGGCGTGACCGCCAACCTGGGTGTGGCCTTCAACTCGACCTTCATTGCGCTGGTGATCAGCATCGTGGTGATGTTCCTGATGCACCAGTTGCAGTTGATACAGGAACGCCTGGTGCGCGACGTTCAGGAATACTGCGACCGGCGGCTGCTGCGGCACCTGCGGGTACGCGATTCGTGATCCTGCTGGAGCTGAACGACGCCGCACTCGGCCTCTACCGGGACGGCCGCACGGTCTATTGCCAACCCGCCATCGCCCACGTCGGCGCGGAACAGAGCCGGTTCGGGCTGGAGGCGCTGCGCATCGCCCGGCTGCACCCTCAGCAGGCCAATCAGCAATACCTGGCGCGCCTGAACGCCGATCCCCTGCCGGTACCGGGCAAACAGGCGGCCAACCACGCGGACCTGATCTATCTGCATCTCCTCGAACTGCAGTCTCACCTGGGTGGTTCAACCCGAACCGCCGCACCGGCCGCCGGGCCACGTTCAACTCAACGTGACGCAACGCCCCGCAAGCGGGGCATCCGCCTGCCCTGGGCAGGCACGCGCAAGGCAAGCGCCACGGCCGCGAAGCGCGACGGATCGAACCCGGCGGCTCGCCCTGGCACACCGCCACGAGCCGCAACATTCCGA
>JAPOON010000467.1 GCA_026713405.1 Gammaproteobacteria bacterium | reverse complement strand
TGCAGCGCATGGACGTTGTAGAGCGCCGGCGAAACAGCCGCCCCGGGACGGTGCGGGTCTTCGATGCGCTGGTGAACACTCTGGTGGAGGGCGCCCATTACGGCCGTATCGAAAGGCGCGGTCAGTTGCTGGAAGTGGAGGGCTTTGCGGCATCCAACCGTCTCGTCTCGGCGCTGATGCGCAACCTCGAGAGTTCATCGCACTTCACTTCCGCCCAGCTCAAACGCCTCTATGAAGATCTGCGTGGCGATGCCTACGGCCCGCAGGGCAGCAGTTTCGAGATGACCCTGCTGCAGGTCATGCCGGTAGCGCCGGATACCTTGGACGGTCAGGGCTGACGGCCATGCCGGATTCGGATGCGGAAACCGCCAACGGTCGGGAGCCTGAATCAATTGACCGGAACTTGCGTGAACAGGGGGGCTGCGGATGAACTGGCGGGAAACTCTCGGCGAGTTGCGCGACTTCGACCCGGCGGCCCTGTCCTTCGAGACTGTCGGCGGCTGGCCGCCGTGGGCAAAGTCGACGGCCGTCATTCTGCTATTCGGCCTGGTAACCGGCATCGGCTATCCATGGTTCGTGGCGCCCGCTCGGGAGCGCCTGGAGCTGGCGCAACGCAAAGAGGAAGAGTTGCGGCGCACCTACCAGAACGTGGCCGTGCAGTCAGCGACGCTCGCCTCAGGCCATGCGAGACGAAAAGCGCTTGAAACCAGGGCGGCGGCCCTGTTGAGCCTGCTGCCGGTCGATGCGGAAATTCCCGATTTGCTGGATCACATCACGGCGGCGGCGGCAGAAAACGGTCTGGTTGTACGAAGCCTGGATCTCGAGCCGGAGCGCCCGGCAGGTTTCTACGAAGAATTGCCCATGGAAGTCTCGGTCGAAGGCGGCTATCACGAGATCGCCGCCTTTGTCAGCCGTGTGGCAAGCCTGCCGCGGATCGTCACACTGCACGACTTCGATCTTGAAGCGGGCGTTGCGGGCGGTACGCAGGAAAGCGTGCGCATGCGCATGGAAACCAGGATCTACCGGCGCCTGGATGAAGAGGGCGGTGCGAGATGAAAGTCGGGAACCTGGCGCGCCGGGACGCCGAACGGGAAGCCCCGCATGCCAGCTTGCTGCCGGACGTTGGAGAACGTTCCATGAAAGCCATCCTGATCGCCGTGATCTTTTTTGCCGGATGCGGCGCCGGCGAGGATTTTTCCGAACTCGAAGCCTTCATCGAGGCGGCTCGTGTCCGGCCGGAGGGGCAGGCAGAACCGCCTCCGATCTGGCAGAAAGCCGAGACGTTTGCCTACCGGGCGGGGAAACGGCGCAGCCCGTTCGAACCGTCAGCGGGGTGGGAAGCGACGCCCCGGGGCAGGGTCGCCGCTCCGGTTCTCGAAGGGTCCGGCCGGTATCTGGAGCACTGTCCGGTGGACCGGATCGTCATGGTGGGCACCCTGGCCCGCGATAACACCCGTTTCGGCCTGGTGCGTGCCGGCGGGGGAGCGGTGCACCGGGTCGGACCCGGAGATGTGCTCGGAGAGAGCGGCGGGCGCGTTCAGAGCATCGAGCCCCTGGCGATTCAGCTTCTCGAGATCGTGCCTGATGGCGCTGGCGCACGGGTAGAGCGCCTCCGCACGATTTCACTGGAGGGGTCGTCGCCGGAACATGCGGAGGATCGGGAGCAATGAACGGAGTGCGAGGCCACTTGGTGGTGGCGGCTGTTCTGGCGTCTTCGTGCGCAGCGCCGGCCGCGGCCGGTAACGGGGAGGCGCCATCGGGGGGAAGCGTTGAGGCCTCTGCCGCCGCCCACTCGGGTTTTGACGCTGCACGCTTGGAGCGCGCCGCCGCCCTGCACGGAAACGCCGTTGACGGGACGGGGTCTGCACGCTTCGAGGACGGCAACGTGTCGTTCAACTTTCAGGACATTGAAGTGCGTGCCGCGCTGCAGTTGATTGCGGATTTCTGCGGCTTCAACCTCATTGCCAGCGATACCGTCGCGGGCAACATCACCCTGCGGCTGAACGCCGTTCCCTGGGAACAGGCAATGGCCCTGATCCTCAGGATGAAGGGACTTGGGCAATGGCGGGAGGGCGATGTAGTACGGGTCGCGCCCGCCGAGGAGATAGCAGCGCGGGAGCAGCTTGAACTGGAGAGCCGGCAGGCGCTGGCCGGACTCGCGCCGCTCACCAGCGAGTTCATCCAGGTACGGTATGCGAACGCCGCGCACCTGCTGGCCCTGTTCACGGCTTCCGGCAACGAAGGTTCCATGCTCTCGGCCCGGGGCAGCGTCATCGTCGATGAGCGCACGAACGCAATCATCCTCACGGACAGCCCTGCCAACGTCGACGCCTTTCGCCGGGTAGTCGGGCAACTCGACGTGCCGGTGCGGCAGGTGGTGATCGAGTCGCGGGTCGTCACGGTCAGCGACAACTTTTCCGAGCAGTTGGGCATACGCTGGGGTGGGGGAGCGGTCAGGAACAACGGGCCATCGGAACTCAGGTACGGCGGTTCGCTCGCCACCCTCGGCGAACTGCACCACTCGGGGGCCGGCGCGGATGACCGGATCGGCCTCTCGTACCCGGAAGGCCTGGTGGTCGACCTGGGCGTTCCCCGGTCGGACGCGTCGAGTTTCGGGGTGGGCATCACCGGAAACGGCTACCTGGTCGACCTGGAAATCTCGGCGCTGGCGGCGGAAGGCTTTGCCGAAGTCGTGGCGCGTCCACAGATCGTCACGGCCGACAAGTCCCCGGCGGTGATCGAATCGGGTGTCGAAATCCCTTACCAGGAAGCGACCAGCAGCGGAGCGACCTCGACCGCGTTCAAGGACGCGGTGCTCTCCCTGCAGGTAACGCCCCGGATCACCGCGGATGACCGGATCGTGATGCAGCTCGACGTCAAGCAGGACACGGTCGGGCAGATCTTCTACGGCATACCGTCGATTAACACGAACCAGATCCGTACGGAGGTGCTCGTCGATAACGGCGAGACCGTCGTACTCGGCGGAATTTTCCAAACGGTAAGGAACGTCTCGACGAACAAGACACCGCTGCTGCGAGATATACCGCACCTCGGGCGCCTGTTCCGGCGCGACATCGAAAGCGACGACGAACAGGAACTGCTGGTCTTCGTTACGCCCAGCATCCTGGCAGAGGAGGCGCCAGGGCGTTGATACGCAGACAACAACGCCGAATCCCGGGAAAGAGTTCGTATGCGGCGCTTCCCTTTCGGCGC
>JAPOON010000466.1 GCA_026713405.1 Gammaproteobacteria bacterium | reverse complement strand
TGCTTCACGTGTATCAATTTGTCCTACCGTCAGGTTGAAGTATCCGATCACGCGCGCATTACCTGTCACTACAAAGGTTTTCATCGAACCGTTCGCCTGTGTTCGGCGGGCATGGAAATGCAGCCAGTCAGTCATCATCGGCACGCCACAATCAAACCCTTGCAGGTCATGTTCCGGGGCAAGCGGAACGGGACTATGTATTGTCACCTCATCCCAGGGCGATGGAGTGGAAAACAATCTTTGCAAACCGGGATTATCGGTTGGCGGCCGGTCAAGCAATTCAAGCAAGGCCTGGTACCGATCAACGACCGGCGATGATGTCATGAGATGCCCCTGTACCTGTTGTCCGGCCAATATGTTATCACGTTACGTTGCATGGTTACATGTTCCGTCTGTTCCCACGACAAGTGAGCCTGAACGAGCGGCGTGATTCCCACGAGAAACGAGCCTGAAAGGGAGAAATTTGGGATCATTGGAGGATGATCTTGAAACTCGATTTAGAACGGTTGCAGACCCCCGAAGAGGTCCGCGAATTCATGGCTGGCAACGCGTTGGTCGACTTCCAACTCACCAGCCGCAGTGACGCCTATGATGGCGTCCGGCGGCTCTTGGTCCGGCTGCACTATCTCAACCTGTCTCGGCCTGACAAGGGTTTGGTGCGCCACTTTGCGGCCAAAATCACCTACAAGACAGCGCAAGCTGTCGCTTGCTTTGGGCTATCGCGGGCGCAGATCACGCGACTGATCCGGCAGTATCGCCAGACCGGGAAGATCAAGGACCGCCGCTACGGGCCCGGTAAACCGTTCCGGCGGCGTTACACCGCTGCCGACATCCGCCTGCTCGCGGACATCCCGGCCTCGGTGCTTCTGGATGGCGTGTGCGTTTCGGCCTCTGGCCGACCGCGTCACTGAAGGGAAGAATAAAAATAAAAAAAAAGAAAATGGGGAAGGGAGGGCTTGATTCCCGAGCGCATTCAGCACAACATCTTAGTTCACATTAACGGATCCCGGACTGCCTGGAGGAGCGTTTCAACCTGCTCCGTTCAGGCTCACTTCTGGATGGGAATGGACGTGTTCAAGTTCGTCGAGGCAAGACTATGATATGATTAACGGCAGCCCTGACACAGTGACTGAATATGAAAGGCTCAATCCGTATGACAAGCAGGATTGTCGCGGTGGCCGCTCTCGCGCTGTCGGCGGCAATAACGGTAACGCTTATGGCGACGCGGCCGCAACTTGACCCGAGCGAGTACGAACCCGTTCCGCTATCGGTGCGCGTCCTCCACGCCAGGCCCGGCGCCGAGCGCATGGTGGTGCATTCCCAGGGGACGGTCTCGCCCGGCGCCGAGGCCGAGCTCGTGCCGGAAGTCTCGGGCAACGTCTTGTGGACCTCTCCGAACCTGGTGGCAGGAGGCTTCTTCGAGGAAGGTGAGCGGCTGTTGCGCATCGATGACCGGGACTACCGGTACGCCGTGGAACAGGCCCACGCCGCGGTCGACCGTGCGGCAGCGGAACAGGAATTTGCCACCTACGAGCTGGAAAGGCTCCGGGGCCTTGAAGCACGCGCTGTCATTAGCCTGTCCGACCTCAATACAGGCGTCAGGGACGCGGGGGTGGCCGTAGCAACACTCGCCGACGCCCGCGCGGCGTTGCAGAAGGCCGAACTCGATCTCTCAAGAACCGAGGTGTTTGCGCCGTTCGCCGGGCTCGTGCGCAGCGAACAGGTCGACCCCGGCCAATTCGTCAGCCGCGGCAGCGCCATCGCGCGGCTGTACGCGGTGGACTACGTGGAGGTGCGCCTGCCCATCGCGGACCGGCAGCTCGCCTACCTCGACATCGCGCCCATGCAACGCGGCGCCCTCCACGAATCCATGGTCCCAGAGGTCAAGCTGTCGGCCGAGTTTGCGGGGAAGCACTACACTTGGCGCGGCAGAATCGTGCGCACCGAAGCCGAGATTGATGCGCGTAGCCGCATGGTCAATGTGGTGGCGCGTGTCAGTAATACCGCCAAGGCTGCCTCAGCCGACCCCGAGTACATTGCGCCGCCGGTGGGACTCTTCGTGCAGGCGGAAATCCAGGGCCGCGCCACCGACAACATCGTCGTTGTACCCCGTTCGGCCATTCGTGACGGCAACCAGGTGCTCGTGGTGGACAACGATGACCGGTTGCGTTTGCGCACCGTGAGCATCGCCCGGGTCTACGGCGTCGACGCATACATCGACGGCGGCGTGGATGAGGGCGAGCGGGTTTGCATCACGGCGCGGCAAGCGGATGCCGCCGGCCCCCGCGTCAACGTGCTCGAGGCGCCAGCGGCGCCGCGCGCCGCCATGCCGGGATCATG
>JAPOON010000465.1 GCA_026713405.1 Gammaproteobacteria bacterium | reverse complement strand
GAGCGATCCATGGGGGCCGGTGGGCCGCGAAACATCGCCGGCCATGGCCGCCCGGGCGGCGGGGAAGCCCACCGGCAGCCACAGGAGCGACCCCAGAAGGCCCGCCCGCCGGCGCACCTGCATGCCTTGCCGATCGGACAGCTCCCGGGGCGGATACCGGAGAGTCGCCACGGAGGTCAGAACGTTCATGCCGAAGTCCCCGCGTCCAGCTGTGCCGGTACTGATTCTAAAGCCTGTCGCGGGATGGCAACCCCGGTCCGCCAACTGAACTCGCCACTGTGTTGTTTGTGCAACACCGGTTCGTACCCTCCGCCAGGCCGCAAATTCCCGGTGTCACGCCACCGTGTGACCGCCTAGAGTTCCACCCCACCGTCCTGTGACGGGCCTTTACGCGGTTTGGCGGGTTCCAGAAAATCTCGTGTTGTGGTCGGAGAGCACGGAGAATCGATTCGGACCTGCGCCTCCCTTCGAGCGATGATTGGTGAGGGCGTGGCGGAGAGGACCTGAGTGGCTGGATTCATCTACCTGCTGACCAACGAGGCCATGCCGGGCCTGGTTAAAATCGGGAAAACCGGCTCGCCCGATCCCCAGACCCGCATCAGGCAACTGTCCAATAGTACCGGCGTGCCCGAACCGTTCGTCTGCGAATTGCTCGTGCGGTTCTCTGACGCCGATACGGTCGAGAGACTCCTGCACAAGACGCTCGACCCAGTTCGAGGCAACCGGCGGCGGGAATTTTTCCGCATCGACCTTGATGCCGTGACGGCTTTGGTCAGGGCGATAGGCGGTGGCGAGATTATGTCTGTTGGCTCCCCGCAAGCATTGAACCGGACCTCGAAACGATCTCCTGAGACGAGGCGCCGGCCCACACGCAATCAAACGCTCTCCAAACGGTCCGCAGGGACGAAGGCCATAGAGCCGAGGGCTCGTCCCGATTGCCGCGCGCGTCCTGGACAGCCGAAAGCAGCGCCGACGAGAACACCACGGGCAACGGCCTATCGGCAATGGTGCGGCATCCCGTCAGCCGCCGAATTACATCGGAAATCCAGACGACGGGAACGGGCCTTCGCCGCGTTATGGGCATCGGGCATGATTTGTTTATTGACGCTCTTCATGACCATGTTGGAGGGATGGAAGCCAACGGCACAGGCAGTCGAGGCCTTACACTGGACCGGGTGCGGTCGCTCCACCATTGGTGGGCAGACAGCAGAGAGGCGGTCAGTGGGGCTTCATGAGTACGCGGCGTCACTCCGGGCGGCCGCGACAGCCAAGCCGAACATGAGACTTGCGCGTGCCGCCGATGACGACCACCCGAAAACACTCATCGAATATCTGAACGCGCTGCCGGACCGGCAAGTGAGCTGTGACAAGGCTCAGCACAGCGCAGAGCGTGAAGTCGCCTCACAAAACGGCTGGGGTATCCATACGAATTTGACTTCGCTTTTGGCGGCACTCGGCTTCGGACCTCGACCGGCTGACGAGCCGATCAATCGCTACCTTGGGTCGCCTGAATTGTTTGTCGACCCCGAGTCCTGATGCTGAAACCCATCTCTTGCCTCGTGGTTGCTGCCAGTGCGGTCAGTGCCCTGCCGTCACAAGTGACGGCGCAAAGCGCTGAGACCCGCATAGCCTAGCCGAGGCGGTACAGCTGCCGTCACCCGAGCGCGAGCGGCAGGCCGCAAGGCGCCACCGGCAGGAGCGGGCCGCCATCATGGGCACCGCCGCGCACCGTTGAGTGCCGAGCGGGGGGATTAGCCGGCTACTTCCCGCCCGGCGGCCGCACGGCTCCCCACGTTGTTAACGGCGGCGGAATAATGGTCCACGCGGAGCGGCCGGTTGGTCTGGTCGCGGCGGCGCAAAATTGCGCCACTCATGGTCCCTTGTCGGTTGCGACGGGGGGCGGGGGATGTACGGCGTGGAGCTCTATGCAGCGGTACGGCTTGCGGTTGTCGAGGAGGGTCTGAGCCATCGCGAGGCCGGTCGGCGGTTCGGGATCGACCGGCGGACGGTGAAGAAGATGCTGGGCTACTCG
>JAPOON010000464.1 GCA_026713405.1 Gammaproteobacteria bacterium | reverse complement strand
CAGGGCGCAAAGGCGCGGCAGGTCCATCCGGTCGAGTGCAGTGCAGTATTCGTTGATCACCCGGGTTATCTCCCCTGTGTCGCACAGTTGCCGCAGCCGTTCATCGTTCATGATGCCGTCCACGTCGGTTCAGCGCACATAGGTCGACCCATTGACATCGAGGGTCGCGCCGGACAGGTGGCGCAACCGGCCTTCGGCCCGAAAGGCGATCAGTTCGCCCACTTCGCCCGGAGGCACCCACTCGCGCATGGCCAGCGTCTGTGTCACGGCATCTTCGCCGCCCTGCATTTCGGCGAAGTCGATGGACATGCGGGTCTTCACGATGCCCGGCGCGATGATATAGGTGTAGATGCCTTCTTTCGCGTAACCCCTGGCAATGGATTGGGCGACGGCCTTGATCGCCCCCTTTGATGCGGCATAGGCGATCATCTTCGGATCGGTCACGCCGCGCTGCGCCACCCAGCTCGACATCAGCACGATGATGCCGCCGCCCCGGGTCCTGAAATGCCGGACCGCCGCGCGCATCAGCCGGGCCTGGGCCTGCACGTTCACCTGGAGGTGCATGTCCCAGGAATGCTCCCAGTTCTGTTCGCTGTCGTCGATGCCGCCGGACGGGTCCATGAACGCGGCATTGAGAACGAGCACGTCCACATGGCCCCGCCAGGCGACGGCTTCCTGCCACACGCGCTCGACCGCGGCGTTGTCGGTGAAGTCTCCGGCCACCAGGTGGCTGCGGTCCGCGGGAATGCCGGCGACAGCCGCTTCGGCGCCTTCCCGGTCGCCCGGTTGCCCGCGGTAGTGGGCAACCAGGCGGGCGCCGGCAGCGCCGAGTATCTCCGCGGTGGCGGCGCCAATTCCCTGGGAGGCGCCGGGCAGCAGGATGACCTTGTCGCTCAAGGGTGCTGCACTCATGAATTTCGAGATACCGTCATGTGAACGTGTTCAATGCGGAAACGCCCTGGCCCGGCACAACTCGGGGAACCGATTTGAGCCTGACTCATTCGACAACCTCATCCGCGAACAGCAGTTCCGGCAGCCCGGAATTCCGAGGCCGTTTCACCGTTGCCGGTTGCGTTTGTCATCCTGGCCCCCCTCCACGGATAATGGCCGCTCATTATTGCACTGTCGGAGGATGGCGGTCACTGCACCCCTGGAGCCCGAAGGCGACTGGCGACGGCTCGTCGGTCGCGTACGCGCCGGCCGCGCGCTGAAGCCCGATGCGTGGCCCGGCGGCGCCCGCTGTGCGGTCGCATTCTCCTTCGACTGCGACCACGAAGCCTACGAACTCGGCGCCGGCGGCGAGGCGGTCGGGCGCCTGGCCTGGGGGGAATTCGGCCGCCGGGTCGGGGTGCCGCGAATCCTGGAGGTCCTGGGCCGGCACGAGGTCAAAGCGACTTTCTTCGTGCCCGCGGTCTGCGCGCTGATCGACCCCGAAGAGACGAAGCGCATCGCCGGCGCCGGCCACGAAGTCGGCATTCACGGCTGGATGCACGAAAACAATTCACTCCTGGACGCAGCAACGGAACGGGACGTGGCGTTGCGCTCGCGAGACCTGCTCGCGAGGCAACTGGGAGCAGCGCCGGTGGGGTTCCGGTCGGCCAACTGGGACCTGAGTCCGAACACGATCGAGATCGTCGCGGAGATGGGGCTGGAGTACGACAGTTCCCTGATGGCCGATGAGGACTGCTACGAGCTGTTGCTCGACGGAAAGCCCACCGGCGTGGTCGAAGTCCCCGTCGAATGGCTCCGCGACGACGCCGTCTACCTGATGTTCAACCGCCAGCCCGCGACCAGGCCCTGGGCCACGCCCGAGGATGTCTTCAACATTTTCCGGCGGGAACTGGATGCCGCCTGGCAACAGCGCGGACTGATGCAACTGGT
>JAPOON010000463.1 GCA_026713405.1 Gammaproteobacteria bacterium | reverse complement strand
GACCCGCTGTTCGGTGCGCCCTCGCCGGTCGACCAGGCGCAGTTGGACCAGCTGGGCCTCGCACTCGCCCCCCGGAGCCCTGACCCGGAGACGCAGTAGGACGCGCCTCCCATGCTCCCGGAGCTAACCGTCGCCCAGGCAGCCGTCCTCGCCCTGTTGGGGCTCTCTGTGGGCACGGTGGGGGCGCTCGCGGGTGTGGGCGGGGGATTTCTCTTGGTTCCCGCCCTCCTTTTCCTCTTCCCCGATGCCGGCCCCGCAGAAGTAACGGTCATCTCCCTCACCGCAGTGTTCTTCAATGCCGCCTCGGCGAGCGTTGGCTACCGCCTGTGGCGCTTACAAGACTTCCGTACGGCCGCCATCCTCATCGCGCTGGCAGTCCCCGCCGCGGCGGCGGGCGCGCTCATCAACCGAGTAACCGATCGCAGCGCGTTCGAGGTCGTGTTCGGCGTGGCTCTCTTACGGGGAGCGGCCTACCTCATCGGCCGCAGCGCGCTGGAGTCCCGGCCCGAGGAGCCTTCCACGCGCGGACGGCGCCGAACCGTCGTCGAAAGGACCGGCCGCATCTACGGCTACCGCGTGAACGAGCCGCTCACCGCTGCCATCGCGCCCGTAGCCGGTTTCGTCGCGGGGTTCTTCGGCATCGGGGGCGGCATCATCAATGTCCCCGTCATGATGATCCTCATCCGCATCCCGAAGGCCGTTGCCGTCGCGACGTCGCAGTTGGAACTGACGGCCGCCGCGACAGCCGCCCTCGCCATCCACCTCACGTTCAGCAGCGACGAGCCGAGTCTTTGGCTTCGAGCGGGCATCGCCGGGCTGGGAGCGATGACCGGTGCGCAGATCGGCGTGCGGCTCGCGCCCAGGGTCAGCGGGCGGCTCGTGCTCGGCGTTATCGGCACGGGGCTGCTCATCGCCGGAGGAAGGCTCCTCATCTGAGCCCCACTGGCCCGGCGCTACCCTTCCCGCCCCACGCCTCCCTGAACCGCACGGGCAGCGCCAGGCAGCCCGCTTGCACCGCGAGGCGCTCAGCCAGGGCGGAAGCCTTGCCCGCACCTACCAGCGCAAACATGGACGGCCCTGCGCCACACAACACCGGATGCAGCCCCGCAGCTTCGAAAGCCTGGCGCAGCGCCGGGAAGAACGGGTAAGCCTGCGCCGCAACCGCGTCGAATGCGTTGACAACGCGTCCGTCGAGCGACTCTCCGCCCCGCAACCGGCGCTCGGCATCCGCCGTGGCGCTCCCGTCCGTGTAGTGCTCCGGCGTCAGCAGGCCGTACATCTGCCCGGTCTTGTCACGGGGCCTGGATGCATCCGGCACGGCTACGACCGCCTCGCCCTGGGGGGGGGGCAACGGCGGCAGACGTTCGCCCCTGCCCTCTCCAAGCGCCGTGCCCCCTGAAACGAAGAACGGCACGTCGCTGCCCAGCTGCGCCGCGAGTCCGCGCAACGCGTCTGCGTTGAGGTCGAGGGCCCAGAGTTGCCGGAGGCCAAGGAGTGCGGTCGCGGCGTCGCTGCTCCCGCCGCCGAGCCCGCCTGCCGTCGGTATGCGCTTCGTCAGGTGGAGCGCCGCGCCCGCCGAAATGCCCGCCTCCCGCTGCAGCAGGCGAGCCGCGGCCAGCACGAGATTCTCCTGCACTGGCGCGGCGCCCTCGGGTTCGACCGTCAGGCTGAGGTCGTCGGATGCCTCGAACGTCAACTCGTCCGCAAGGCTGATCGCCTGCAGTATCGTCCGCACCTCGTGGTAGCCGTCGGCGCGGCGTCCGAGCACCTCGAACGTCAGGTTGACTTTCGCGTGGGCCAGCAGACGCAGCACGGGTGTTGCTACCAGCG
>JAPOON010000462.1 GCA_026713405.1 Gammaproteobacteria bacterium | reverse complement strand
CGGGGCCAGGTAGTCCAGCAGATTGCGCTGGAAGACTTCGAGGGGTGCTTCAGCGCCCGGCCCTACGGCAAGGCGTCCGACTCGATAGCTGGGAGACTGCAGCGAACGCTGCATCTTCTCGCAGACCCAAACGTCCTCCCAGTGGAAGTCGCCGGTTTCCAGTGGATGAGACGGCAGGGGAGCCAGACGGAATACGCCGCTGGCGGCGTCGTAGCCAGGCGCGTCCGTGATGTCCTCCCCGCCCAGCCATTGCGGCCAGGCCGCCTGCTTGCGCCGCCAGACTTGCACCGACAGCCGGCATGTGTCGGCAGCCATCCCCTGCAGTCTGGAAACGCTCAGCTCTCCCGGCGACGCGGTCACGATCGTGCTCGGGAACAGAACGAACACGCCGCCGTACTCACCTGACTCAGCCCCCTCGATGGGGAGCGCGCTCGAACCGGCCGCGGTGCGTGCAATCCCCTCAGGCAGGCAGGTCCTCCGCCCGGTTTCCGTGGAGTACCAGACCAGATGACGGCCGTGCACATCCCAGACGTTGTGGTCGGCACGCGGGCCGCCGAGCGTACGGTGGTGCAGGTAGGCCAAGTGATAGCCATCGATGGCGTTTTCGACGAACACCTTCCAGTTGCACTGGATTTCGTAATGTATTTCCGGCCCCGCGCTCATGCGATCGAACCGGTCCGGCCAGACGACCCCCTCGACACTGCCCTGCCAACCGACACAGTCGGCGCCGGGGTCCGGGTGCACGAACACCAGGCCACCAAGCTCCCCCAGGGCGGCGGGCAAGAGGGGATAGCTCCTGGTATCCAGGTCTGCGAAGCACTGCGCACGGAGCGGTATGGCGTGGAGCGCGCCGTCCAGGCCGTAGGTCCAGCGATGGTACGGGCACACGATGCGCGACCGCTTGATCCGCCCGGACCCTTCCAGGAGTTCCGTCCCCCGGTGCCGGCACAGGTTGTGGAAGGCACGTAGCACGCCGTCCTCGCCACGGACCACCATCAGCGGGTGGTCTCCGGCCGCCACCGTCGTGAAGTCCCCGGCGCCCCGCAACTCGTGCGCGGGTCCTGCGCAGACCCAGGCCCGCCCGAACAGGAGGCGACGCTCTCGCTTGAACCACTCGGGGCTCACATATGCTTCGCGGGGCAACTGCTGGGCCGGTCGCGCCGGTATCGGGTGTCCCGCCCCGCTGCTCGTGCCGTGCGCCGGTTCCACCCGTCGTCCGGCATCGCCCTGACCGACGTCCGCCGGGGCCACGTCAGGCAAGTCGCCAGGCCAGGTCGGCAACCACGGCCCAGAGCCCGAAGAAGCCCCACATCCCGGTGATCGCCCAGTAGAGAAGCGGATTGCGGATTCGCGTAACCCGTTCGATCAGGAAGGCTTCGCGCGCGCGGAGGCTCACGATCACCCAGTAGAGAAACAGGAGCCCCCACGGCCAATACCAGTCGAGATATGTGGCAGCAGCTAATGCCAGCAGGACCATCGCGGACAATGGCTTGGAACCGAGTGTTCCGGACAGCTGGCGGCGGGCTCTTGCGAATGTCATTGCGCGTTCTCCGATAACCCGCGCAGGCACGTGCGGCAGGCAAGAGCCGCCGCGTCCCGGGGCGCCACGGTTCCATCGCGCACCGCCGTCCAGGCCGCGTAGATCAGTGCATCGATGACCAGTACCGCCCACGCAACGGGCACCTTGGATGCCAGCAGGCCCTCGCGCGCCATCCACCGCACCATGGTGTCGACGCCGCGCAACTGGCGTGCGTAGGCCTCCCTGACGGCGTCGCTGGCGGCATCAAGCGGTGCCCGACTGAGGACGTGATAGCGATCCCCCAGAGGAATCACGACCTCGAAGACCGCAAGCAGGTACTCCTGGCTGGTCATCCCTTCCCAGTCGATCGCGTGTACAGCTGCATCGGTCTCCTGGATCGCCTGCAGGCTGATGGTGTCGGTCAGGGCCTGTCGGTCAGGGAAGTACCGATGGAGAGTCGCCCGGCTCACGCCCGCGGCATCGGCAATTGCCGACAGCGAAGCTTCCGGGTTGTCGGCCAGGGCAGTGATGCCGGCCTCCACGATGGCAGCGCGACTCGGAAGCCGTCGGGGTTGAGGTTTGGACTGCTGGGCGGGTGGTTGCATCGCGTAAAGGGGTTACATCATCTTTCAGTATGAGACAGTAATGTCGCATATAGATAACAACCGCACGTTAATCAACACACATGGTCAGAACCCTGCTGGGGTCAGTACCGGTGACATCCTTGCAGCAGGGGGTACAGCGGAGTGACCGGCAACGGAATGAGTACGGATCGCCGCCGGCAACAACTGTGCAATCGGGCGCCCCATGCTTGGAAGATCGCG
>JAPOON010000461.1 GCA_026713405.1 Gammaproteobacteria bacterium | reverse complement strand
CCCGAGCGAGCCGGGGAGAGCGCCCCCATCGAACCCCCCTGCCGGCTCCGCCTGGTCGAGCGATTGTGTTGCGCCGCTGTTATCGTCCACGTCAGTCTCCCGTTCCTGTGCGTTCACTCGCCGCCGGTCCCCCGTCCGGGCTCATTCTCTACGGTCAGGTCAAGGCCGTCCAACGACCCGAACCGGTAGACGCTGTTACAGACGTTGACGCGCACCCGGTCGTCGGCGATGTAGCATTCGTCGAACGGCACGATGTCGCCCGGCTCGAGTGACCTGAATTCTGCCGCGGACAACGATGCGGCGCCCAGTTCGAACCTGACCGGTACGGGCAAGCCGCCATAGTCGCGCGTGCGTGGCCTGGGTGAGGTCTCAAGCGTCTCCAGAACCCCGGCCGGCAACGGCGCAAGGAGATCGACAAGTACCGTGCAGCGAACCACCTTGGTTGGCATCCGCACCTCGAACAGCAGGCGCTGCGGCGGCGCGGCGCCTGAGGGGCACGGATTGCCCGCCGGTTCGGCACTCGAAACTGCCGCCGGCCCGTTCTGCGAGCCGTATTCGTCTTGCGCAGGGCACTCGTCCCGCGAGCGGGTCTCGCCCTGCGTTCCCCGAGCGTCCAAAGACTCCGTATCGACGCTGTCCAGCACGGCTTCCGCGTGCAGGAGACCCGTCAGCGCCGCAAGCGGTTCGGCCAGTGCCGCCTCCAGCACCGCCATTTTCAGATCGTCATCCAGCGCTGCAAAAGACGACGGGGGTATCAGCCCATCCAGTGCGGCCTCCAGCGCGCCCGCATCCAGGTGAACCCCCAGCGGACTGCCGCCCAGCCGGACTCGGAGCGACAGGCAGACGGCGTACGCTGCACGCGCAGGCGCCGGGACAATCGAGCAGACGGGCTCTCCGTCACACGACATCAGAAGTTCGCCGCTCGCCAGCAGGGCATTGACCGAGTCGACCAACTCGCCCGCCATCTTGCGATAAGAAATGCGCTGCCCGTTCATGTGTCTGTCGATCCAGGGCCGATAGTCATGTGGGGTCCGAGGCGTCGCCCTGCGGGACATACCGCTGGCGCGACCGTCCTTCGTTGTCCTGGCCCGAGGCATCGTCCTGGCCCGAGGCATCGCCTCGATCGGACGCCTCAACCTTCACCTGCACCCGTTCATCCTGCAACCGCTCGCCGAGCGCCTGCTGGAAGACGGAACGGTTGTCCGCCAGAAACTGCCCCGCGGATGCGGTCTGCGGGATGAAGACCACCCGAAGTTCTCCCGCTTCCCGGAAAATGCGCACATCGCTGCCGTCCAGCACGGATTCCTTGAGCGAGATGCGCACTTCGCCGCTGCCCGACTCGGGCACCGAAACGAGAATCCGGTCCGCGACCTGCTCGGCAAGTTCGGCGGCACGGCTGGCGGGAACCTCCGCGGATGCCGGCCCCGGGACCTTACCCGGTTCGAGAACCCCCGCAGGTGTCGCGAGGCCGGTCATCTCGGCCGGCTGCGGATCTGCGCCGTCGGCTCGTTCCGTTCGCTCGGTTTGTTCCGTTCGTTCCACATCGGCCGCGCGAGACCCCCGTGTCGATGCCCCGCTCTCACGCGGCGCCTGGCCGGGCTGCCCAGCGGAGGCGAAGTCCGTCGCCGACGGTTTCGCCGTGTTTTCCTCGACCGCCGTGCCCGAACCGCGATCGACGGACCGTTGCGGGGCGACGGCTTCCTTCCGGCTCCCGGACGCTTGCCTGCCGGCGCTTGCCCGTGCGTCTACTCCGGGGTTCCCGTACCCGGAAGCTCCCGCGACCGACCGGTCTGGCGCAACCGCGCGGACCTCAGCTGCCGGCGAACCCGAACCGGCACCTGCCGAGTCCGGCGCCGTATCGCCTTGCCCTGCCCCCCGAACCCGCGTCGGATCACCCGCATCGATCGGCTGCCCCGACGTCGTGGCCAGGCCTTGTGCGGGCGCCCGCCCCTGGAGATGTTCCGCGGACGTCGCCTGAGACCCGGCCGATACCGTTTTCGGTTGCCGTGCGGCTGTTTCATCCTGTACGGCAGCAGGACGGCCGACGCCGGCAGGCCGTTCTGCTCCTCCGGGCCTTTCCGGGGTGGCGGGGGCCGTCGCACCCGCTGAATCGGCCGGACTTCGCTCCTCGCTGCCCGCCGGGTCGACGCTGCCCGGGCCGGCCGCCCCCGTTCCGGGCGTGCCGGCTCCAAGAGACATTTCAATTTGCGCCGGCCGCCCGTCCGGCGCCTCAGTTTTCGGCCGCAACACCCCTGACATGCCTTCACTCAGCGCTGAGCCCTGAACGCCCGTCGGGGGTACCTCGGCCTCCGGGGCTCCCGAAACGGCCCCGGATTCGACCTGGCTTGCCGGCATCGACGCTGCCGACCCCGGTGCAGGCGATGTGCGCGCCGTCGCACCCGGCTGATCGGTGACGCCCCGTGTGCCTTTCCGGATTGCCGCGCCCTGTGTGCCTTTCGGAACTGCCGCGCCCTGTGCGCCTTTCCGGGAAGCCTCGGCCTGAACGCCTCCCGGAGGTGCCCCGGCTACTGCTCGCCTTGCAGGCGTCGATTTCGCTGCCCCCGGCGCGCGCGGTTCACTCACCGCAGCGCCTTGCTGACCCGCCACGCGCTGCTCCCGTCCCGTTTCCCGTGGCGAATCTCCCGGGGCGGATCGGGTCTGCAGGCGATCGAGAGATTGCTTTATCGCCTTCCTGGTCTCGGGCTTGCGGGTGTCATTCAACTGCCCGCTGTCGTCAAGCGCATCGTCGAACGCCTGCTGGCTCTGATCGGTGGCTTCTTCGACTTCGATGAGGTCGGATACGGCTGCGGGGTTGTCGGTATCGATCGAAATTGGGGGCAAGCCCGGGACATCGCTCATGGTTGCGTCTCTACACGTTTTGTTCGCCGAACAAGCAGGCCGATAGCGTCGATTGCGCGTCCGGCAGCCGCTTTCTCATCGGGCTTAAGGCCCCGCCCGGTCAGCGGCACGGTCATTATTTCAGTTTCCATTTGGCTTTGCACCGTTCCTGCCCCTCAGCGTCTTCCGGAGACGATGTCCTCCGTCTCAGCCTCTTCCCGGCGCTCGGCTTCCGCCAACTCTTCTTCGCTGCGAACGCGCTTGAACTCCTCGAACTTGACCACCTCCCGTTGTGCTTCGAGGCGCTTGTGCCGCGCCTCGTCGAGCTTGCTTTCCGCCGCTTCCACATCCCGTTGCGCGGCGGCCAGTTCCTCCTGCAACTGCAGGTGCCTCTGCCGCAGCAGGCCGAGCTGCTCGCGATACTCTTCCAGGTCGGCCCGGCTGACGCTCTT
>JAPOON010000460.1 GCA_026713405.1 Gammaproteobacteria bacterium | reverse complement strand
TGGCCGACGAGCAGTTCCTCGGCGGCGAATACGACACGAACTACCTCCCCGGATTCCTCGAGCGGACGGACGCGCGGTCGCTGATCGAGGAGATGGAATCCGCCACCGGCGAGCGTGCCTCGGCCTTCGATCTGGACAGCATTCGCATCGACGACAGCGATGAGCTGAAGGTACTGTCGCCGGCGGCGGCGATTTTCTACGCCGCACCTTCGCCGACGGAGGCCGAGTACGTCGCAGTGGGCGACCGCGTCACCGTCGAGACGACGCTGTGCCAGCTCGAGGCGATGAAGATCTTCACGCCGCTCGCGCTGAAGGATTTCAACCCCGACGCGGAGCTGTATGACCCTGACGCGGAGTTCGAGGTGACCCGGGTCAACATCAGCAGCGGGCAGCAGGTGAATGCCGGCGACCTGCTGTTCGTGGTCAAGCCGCTACCGGGCACGCCGGCCCCGGCGTCCTGATCGATACCGCCCGGGTGACTGCCGGTCCGGCCCGTCCTTTCGTGCGCTTATCCGTTGACGGTGGGCACCTGGCAGAAGCAGCTGAAAAGGGTGCGGCCCTGGGGCTCTGAAGTGAACTCATGATAGAAAACCTCGAGACCCTCATCATGCTGTCCAAGACCGGTACGATGATGGAAACCGGCACCATCCTGAAGATCTCCCAGTCGGCGGTCAGCAAGCGCATTGCCGCCCTGGAACGCTATTACGACCGGCCCCTGATCGAGCGCTACGGGCGGCGGGTGGTGCTGACTCATCACGGCACCCACCTGGTGGAAAAGGTCGCCCCGCTGGTCAGCGAGTTGCGCAGCGTGTTCCTCGAGGACACCGCCCTGCCGAGCGGCAAGATAATTCTCGGCGTCTCGGAGGCCATACTTGCAAGCTGGGGGCCGGAACTCTTCGCCTTGGTGCAGCGGGACATGCCCGAGGTCGAATTCACGTTTCACGCCCAGCGTTCGCCCACGGTGCTCGACCGGCTGCGCAGCGGGGAATACATGGTAGGCATCTGCACCGGCGCCTCCGGCGCGGACACTGACCTGCAGAGCGAGATCGTGCGCATGGAACCCATGGTGATCATTCCCTCGGCGCTGCAGCGGTTGGAATACCGGGTCGGCGAGGATCTCGACGTGCTGACCATCGAGAGCCGTTCCGGGGCCTGGGCTTCCATCGAGGACGACATGCGCCGGTTGCACCTGCACAGAAAAGCATCCCTGGAATCCTTCTTCAGCGCGGCCCAGATGGCGCTATCGGGTTTCGGGCACGGGCTGGTGCCGATCGGTGTCGCCCATACGCTGGGCGCGCCGCGCGAAAAGCTGATCGAACTCGACCGCCATGGGCTCAATCGCCCGGTGCGCTTCGTGGCACGAAAGTCCATGTTTTCGCAGCCGCTCGTGCAGAGCTTTCACGATTCGATCGTGCGCCATGCCGCCAGCATGTAGCCGCAGCCGGGGTGGGGAAGGGCCGGCTCGAGCGGTTGTGCAACGCCGGGCCAAGATCGCATACTCTCGTTTTCGAGGAGGCGGAAATGAACGGCCAGGTTTCGATCAGCGAGCAGGTGCTCGAGCTCACCGACGATGGCCCGCGGCTGAAGGGTGCGCGCTGCACCGAGTGCGGCAACCATGTCTTTCCGGCGCAGTCCGGGTGCTCCCGGTGTGCGGGCGCGTCGATGGAACCGGCCCGGCTCGGCACCGAGGGAACACTTTGGGCCTGGACGGTGCAGGGGTTCCCTCCCAAGTCGCCACCGTTCCTGGGGCCCAATGACCCGGAGGTTTTCAAGCCGTACGGTGTCGGCTACGTCACCCTGAATGACGAACTGAAGGTGGAGGGGCGGCTTACCGAATCAGATCCGAAATTCCTGCGCGCCGGCATGCCGATGCGCCTGACGGTCATTCCCCTGTACCAGGACGAACAGGGCCGGGATGTCGTCACTTTCGCTTTTGAACCCATTGAAACCGGAGACCCTCAATGAGCAATGTGGCAATTGTCGGCATCGGCATGCATGAGTTCGGGCGCCACGAGGGCGTCTCGGGCATGGAACAGGGCGCGGTGGCCGTGCGCCGGGCCTGTGCCGATGCGGGCATAAGCTGGAAAGACGTTCAGTTTGCCTACGGGGGCAGCCGGGCTTCCGGTGATCCCGACCGCATGGTCTCCATGCTCGGTTTGACCGGCATCCAGTTCATCAATGTTTCGAACGGCTGCGCTACAGGCGGGTCTGCCCTGTATTCCGCGTACACCACCATCGCTTCCGGCGCTTTCGATCTGGGCATCGCCATCGGCTTCGACAAGCACGAGCGGGGCGCTTTCCGGCCGCGGTTGCCCAATACCGATGGCGCCGACTGGTACGGTGGCAGCGGGCTCGCGCTCACCACCCAGTTCTTCGGCATGAAGATCAATCATTACATGCAGAACCACGGCATCAGCCATCGCTGCCTGGCCCGGGTGGCGGCCAAGGCTTTCCGCAACGGGTCGATGAACCCGATGGCGTGGCGGCGCCGGCCGCTGTCCGAGGACGAGATTCTGCAGTCGCAGATGCTTTCCTATCCGCTTACACAGTACATGTTCTGTTCGCCGGGCGAGGGCGGGGTGGCGCTGGTGATGTGCCGTGCGGACCAGGCGCACAAGTACAGCTCGAATCCGATCTACCTGCGCACTTCCGTGGTGCGCAGCCGCCGCTTCGGCAGCTTCGAAGTGATGGCGCCGCACCTGGCCCTGGAACATAACGACGGCCCCACCATCGAGGCCTCGCGGGTGGCCTTCGAACAGGCGGGCATCGGGCCCGGCGACATCGATGTTGCCCAGTTGCAGGACACCGAGTCCGGCGCCGAGATCATGCACATGGCAGAGAACGGCTTCTGCGAGCACGGCGAGCAGGAGCGCATGCTGGAAGCCGGCGAAACCGAAATCGGCGGCCGCTTCCCGGTGAACACCGACGGCGGCTGCCTGGCCAACGGCGAACCCATTGGCGCTTCCGGGCTGCGGCAGGTCTACGAGAACGTGCTGCAACTGCGCGGCGATGCCGGGCCAAGGCAGGTGCCGAACGATCCGCAGACTGCCTACACGCATGTCTACGGGGCTCCGGGAATCAGCGGGGTAACGATTCTCAGCCGGTGACCATGGGGTTCGTGTCCGCTCCAGGCATTCGGCCTTGAGCGAAACGACACTACAGGTCTGCCATCTTCCAATCCAACAGGACTACGGGCCGAGGGAGGGTCCACCGATGAAAAAGACGACGCTGGTGACTATCGCAGTAATTGCGGCTTTCTCCGGGAGCCTGCGCGCCGATACGGAGACGGCGATGGCGCAACTTGTTGAACCTGGAGGCTCGACGATCGGCAAGGCGACATTCGAACAGGCTCCATCGGGGGTGCTGATGTACGTCGAGGTCACCGGTCTGGCGCCCGGCGCACACGGTATTCACCTGCACGCCAAAGGCGCGTGCGAGCCGGATTTCACCGCGGCGGGCGGCCATATCAATCCGCAAGGCGTACCCCACGGGTTGCGCAACCCGGAGGGTCCGGACAACGGCGACCTGCCGCTCCTTTACGTCGGTGAGGACGGGTCGGCAAGGGCGGAGTTCTTCACGCCAAGGGTTTCCGTTTCGGGCGGTCAGGCGCCCGCGCTGCTAGATGAGGACGGATCGGCGGTTGTGATTCATGCCCATCCCGATGACCAGGTCACCCAGCCCCTCCGCGGTGCCCGCTCCGTCGGGGCCGAAGCGGCAGACGCCGCTC
>JAPOON010000459.1 GCA_026713405.1 Gammaproteobacteria bacterium | reverse complement strand
CATGTCGAGCAGGCGTCGGCGCGTTTCCGCCGGCAGGTAGCAGGTGACGTTGGGCCGGTAGTTGTCGAGGAAGGCGCGCTGGTAGCCCACCGGTTGCCGTTTCTGAATCGGCGCGCGAATCGCCTGCTTGACGGCCTCCGCCTCTGGCGAGAGCGGCACATAGACTTCGCCATGCGCCTCGGCGATCGCGCTACCCGCGACCGAACGCCCTTTGCCGGATTGGGTGACGGGAACACGATAGCGACGACCCTTGCGCTGCCCTTCAGCGATCAGCCGCTTCTGTTCCACCAGCAGGGCGAGGCGGCGCTGCAGCGTCCGTGGCGGCAGCTCATGGGGCAGTCCCTCACGGATGGCACTGACCCGCACGCCTGCCGGATGGGCCGCCACGACGGTGAGAATGGCGTCAAGCTCTTGTTCGGGGATCCGCTTCGGCATGTGGCGGATTATATGTCGCTAAAAACCTTTATGCGACAAATAAAGCCACCTATTTGACGTAAAAGACGTTTTTTGTCGCATAAATTGCTTTTCCCGTCGCAAACGCTACCGTCATGGTGTTCCTATCGTCGCCTCGCACTCCCTTCCATGAAAGGCAACGCCTCGTTAGTCTCCTGACCGTCGGACCAGGGAAAGTCAGCGTATGAAAAACGAGCAGGCGCCGGAGGCGCCCGTGATCCTCACAGATGTCGACGAGCGCATCGGTGTGATCACACTTAACCGCCCGCATCGCCTGAACGCTTTGAACGGCGCACTCATCGATGCTCTAGATGAGGCCGTGCGGGAAATGGCGGCGGATGACGGCGTGAAGGTGGTGGTACTCACCGGGGCGCCGAAGGGCGATGCACCGGGAGGATTCTGCTCCGGCGGCGACATCAAGGACGGCGGCGGGCCGCGGAGAGGCACGCTGGGCGCCGATCCCGATGCCGCGGAGGACGATCTGAGCCGCTACGACCTGCACGCGCCGATGCTGCTGCACACCATGGCCAAACCGGCGATCGCCATGATCGGCGGTCCCGCGGTGGGCGCCGGCTGCAGTCTGGCGGCGGCGTGCGACCTTCGCTATGCATCCGAAGATGCGGCATTCATGTCCAGCTTTTCCAGCGTTGGCCTTTCCGGCGACTACGGGGGTTCGCTGTTCTGGACCCGCGTCATGGGCACGGCCCGCACGCGCGAGTTCTACTACCTCAACGAACGGCTGACGGCGCAGCAGGCGTACGAATGGGGCATGCTGAACAAGGTGTTACCGCCCGAAGAGTTGCGCGATTACACGATGTCGGTGGCGCAGAAAATGCTGAGGGTTCCTGCAACACTGTTGGCGCTGATCAAGAACAACCTCACCGAGGCCGAGGAGGAGGCCGACCGGCGCCGTTACCTGTTCGATCTGGAGGCGCGCAACCAGCGTCAGGCGGGAAAGGACATCGTGCAGCGCATGCGTAAGAAGGCTCAGACAAAATCATCTAGATAAGTTGAACATTAGTTGAGTTGATCTACAATCGATTGTCTTGTGGCGTCGAATAGGGGGACGGGCGCCCTGAACAGTAATCCGACCGGGAGGCCGGCATGGATCTGAGCTACGGCGCGGAGTACGAAACGTTCCGCGAAGAGGTGCGCGAGTTCGTCGCCACCCACTGGTCGCGGGAGGACGGGCGGGATCCGCAACGTATCTCGGCGTTCCGACTGCGGGCAACCGAGGCCGGGTACCTGTACCGCAATATCCCGCGCCGTTTCGGCGGTAGCGAGCAGCCCGCGGATGTGCTGCGCGCCCAGGTTATCCACGAGGAATTTTCCGGTGCGCGGGCACCCATGGAAATAGCGGGCAACGGCGTGCGCATGCTGGTGCCGACGCTGCTCGAATGCGGTGCTCCCTGGCAGCAGGAACGGTTCATACCGCCCACGGTGCGCGGCGACGTCGATTGGGCCCAGGGCTATAGCGAGCCCGGGTCCGGCAGCGACCTGGCCTCGGTGCGCACACGCGGCGAGTTGGTGGGCGATGAGTGGATCATCAACGGGCAGAAGATCTGGACCAGCCGCGCGCAGCTGTGCCGGTACATGTTCGCGCTGGTACGAACGGAACCGGATGCCCCCAAGCACCAGGGCATTTCCTACCTGCTGCTCGACCTGCACCAGCCCGGCGTCACCATTCGCCCGCTGAAGCAGATTACCGGCCAAAGCACGTTCAACGAAGTGTTCTTCGACGATGCGCGCACGCCCGCCGACTGGATCGTCGGCCGGCGCGGCGAAGGCTGGCAGGTGTCGCGCGCGACGCTCAAGCATGAGCGCACGGGCATCGGCAACGCGGAAACCTACCTGGAGCAGTTTGCCAAGCTCGTCAACGTCGCCAGGAGCACGACCAGGAATGGCCGGCCCGCAATTGATAACCCGATCGTCAAGGACCGGCTCGCAGAGATAGAGGGCGACCTTCAGGCGCACCGAAACCTCACTTTTCGCCAGCTCAGCATGAGCCTTGCCGGCAGGAACCCGGGCCCGGTGACCACCATGAACAAACTCGTGGTCACCAACCTGGGACACCTGATCGCCGCGCTCGCCCAGGAACTGATCGGCGATGAGAGCCTGCTGGTGCCCGTCTACGAGCCTGGCCACAAGGTCGGCAACGAGCGCTGGATGAACCAGTTCTTCGGTTCCCTGGGTATCGCCATTGCCGGCGGCACCTCGAACATTCAGCGCAACATTATCGGCGAGCGTGGTCTCGGCCTGCCCCGTGACCAGACCGGGGGCGCCTCGTGAACTTCGATCTCTCCGAAGAGCAGTCAGCGCTTCAGGACTCTGTCGGCCGATTGCTGCACAACGAACTCGAACAGACACGGCTTCTGGAAATCTTCGACAGCGAAGACGGGCACGATGTGCGGCTGTGGCAGGCGCTCGGCAGGCTGGGCGTGCTGGGTCTCATGATCGACGAGCAGCATGGGGGGACGGGGCTGCAGATGCTTGACGCCGCGGTGGTGGCCGAAATTCTGGGCTATCACGGCACGCCGGGGCCCTACCTTGGCCATGTCGCGGCGGCCCTGGCCATTTCCATGGGCGGTAACGACGTTCAGAAAGAGCGCTGGTTGCCGCGGCTGGCCACCGGCGACTGCCTGGGCACGGTTGCCCTGGCCGAGAGCGACGATGCATGGCAGCCCGACGAATGGGAGTTGGCAGGGCAGGTTGCACTGAATGGTGCCAAGCGCAATGTGCTCTATCCCCGGCAGGCAGACCTGATGGTGGTCGGCGTTGCCGGCGGTGAGCTGATGCTGGTGGAGAACCCGGCGCAGGCCATCGAAGTGACCCCGCTGCCTTGCCTGGATGCAACCCGACGTGTCGCCCATGTTGCCTTCCGCGATACGCCCGCAGTGCCGCTTGGCGGGTCGGCCCGACGGCTCAGGGATGCGCTGCTGGTGCTGCTCGCGGCCGATGCCTTCGGCGGAGCGCGGCGATGCATCGACATGGCCGTTGACTATGCGCTCACCAGGGAACAGTTCGGCCAGGTGATCGGGGCGTTCCAGGGGCTGAAGCACCAGCTCGCCAACGTGGCCGCCGACGTGGAGCCGGCCCGTGGCCTGTACTGGTACGCCGCGCACGCGTTCGATGCGGTACCCGATGATGCGGAACGCATGGCGGCCCTGGCGAAGGCGCATATTGCCGAACGCTTCCTGCACGCCGCGCGGGAGACCACCCAGGCGCATGGCGGTATCGCCTACACCTGGGAATTCCCATTGCACGTCTGGCTCAAGCGCGCGGTCTTCGACCGCGCCTACATGGGATCGACCAGCGTGCACCGGGCGCGGGTGGCGGATCTGTCAGGCTGGGCGCGGGCGGTCTGACGGTAGCGGGCGGCGTAACACCCGGATGTATCTGAACACCTTCAGTAGCGACCTCCAACCGCTTGAGATGACCGGACTGGAAGAGTTCGCCAGCCTGCTTGCCAGCGCGCGCGACCTCGACCTCGACGTACCGGAAAAGGTTCGTTACGTTTCCCGCAACACGGTAGTGCGCCATCAGCGCTTCCACTTTCTGGAATGGGGCAGGGAAGACGCACAGCCGGTGTTGCTGCTGCATGGCGGAAATCAATCCGCGCACTCCTGGGACCTGGTGAGCCTGCACCTGTCGGCGGACTACCGGGTGATCGCGCTCGATCAGCGCGGTCACGGCGACTCCGAGTGGAACCGGGGCGCCCACTACGCGATCTCGGACATGATGCCCGACGCCAGGGAATTTGTTGCCGCACTGGGCCTGTCCCGCCCGGTGGTGGTGGGCCACTCGATGGGTGGTGTGGTGGCGCTGGCGCTGGCCTGCGCGCATCCGCAACAGGTGCGCGCGGTGGTGGTCGTGGACATCGGTCCCGAGGTGGGTGAGCGCGGCGCGCGCATGATCCGGGAATTCGTCGGCCGCAACATCGAATTCGACGACATGGAAGAATTCCTCGACCGGGTAGAGCGATACGACCGCTACCGAACCCGGGCGCACATCGAGCGCACGTTGAAGTACAACCTGATCAAGCGCGCGGACGGCCGCTACATGACAAAGGCTGACCGGCGCCGATACGTGGTGTCGAGCGGCGATGGCGAAGCAGAGGCTCGAGCCCGGTTGCCCGGTGTGCCCGGCCTCGCCGATGTCGGCAAGCTTGAGATGCCGGTGCTAGTGATACGGGGCGGCGACTCGAACGTACTGGAACAGGAAGCGGCCGAACGCTTCGTGGCAGCGCTACCCGATGGGGAACTCAAGGTGGTGCCTGACTGCGGACACAACGTGGCGTCACAGAACACGGCGGGATTCCTGGCCGCGGTGAAGCCTTTTCTTGACAGGATTGCGCGAGGCGAAGCATGAGCGACAACGACTACGCGGTGACCGATCAGGTGGCGCTGGTAACCGGCGGCGGCGGTGGTATCGGGGCGGGTATCGCCCTGTCGCTGGCGCGCTACGGCGCCCATGTGGCGGTTCTGGACATCGAGCCGGGGCGTGCGCAGCACGTTGCCGGCCAGGTGGAGGCGTTGGGCCGCCAGGCACTGCCCCTGGTGGCGGACGTCATGGTTACGGATCAACTGCGCACAGCCATCGCCGAGGCGGACGAGCGGTTCGGCCGTATCGACATTTTGGTCAACAACGCCGGCGGCGTGAACGGCCGGCCGTTTCTCAAGCAGAGCGAACGCAGTTGGCGCCGGCACATTGAAATCAACCTGGTGAGCATGCTGGCGGCCACCTCGGAGGTGGCCAGGATCATGATCCGGGAGGGGCGCGGCGGCGCCATCGTCAACGTGTCGAGCATCGAGGGGCAGCGGGCGGCGCCCTATTTCGCGGTCTATGCGGCGTGCAAAGCGGGCATGTTGAGCTTCACGCGCAGCATGGCGCTGGAGCTGTCGTCGCACGGCATTCGCGTCAACGCCATCGCGCCGGACCATACGGTGACGCCCGGCAACCGGGGCAACCGCACCGGGCCGGTGGATGAAAGTCAGTGGACGGTGCCGACGCCGGAGCAACTCGATTCGACCAACCGCCTGATTCCCCTGGGCCGCGAAGGCAATGTTGACGAATGCGGCAATGCGGCGGTGTACCTGGCATCGAAAATGTCGGAGTACGTTACCGGCGTGACCCTCAACGTCGACGGCGGCACCTGGGCATCGAGCGGCTGGGTACGCGACCCCGAGGGCCGCTGGGTGCAGAATCAGGGACGCGTTCTGGTCGACGATGTCACCTGACTTTCGTGCCATGCTTCTTTTGCGCGGCGAGTCTCCCGAACACCGTGCGAACATGGAACCCGGCGTAGCGCTTACAGGCCGGCGATGGCTGCCGGGATACAGGAGCCGCCACCGTCGTTCATGAGATCCTCAATCTGAATTTGGCTGTTGCGGCCCGTGGCGTTTCCCGCGCGCGGCCATCACCTTGCTGGCGCGCTCGCCGAAGGTTTCCGGGCTGCCGAACCATTGCCTGACCTGGGTGGCCAGCGTCAGCGAGTGATCGCGCTCGCGGGCGCCGGACTGCTGGATGTGGGCCAGCGCCTGGCTGACCCCGTCGGGATTCATGCCCGCCATCGTCCCGGCCATGTCGATGGCCTGCCCGTACAACTCCTTCGAAGGGTGTCGGGCCGTCGCGAAGCCGGTGGCGACCGCCTCGTCGGCATTCATCACCCTGGCGGTGAGAATCATCTCCTTGGTGACCGCCGGGCCTACCAGGCTCAGCCAGCGGGCCGGCGAGCCCCAGGAGCCTACGCCGGAGCCCAGGTGCTTCAGGTGCCAGTCGCTGATGGCGGCTTGAGCGCCCACCAGCCGGAAGTCGCAGGCCAGGGCCAGCTCGATGGCGCCGGTGCTGGCAATGCCGTCCAGTACGGCGATGGAGGGTTTGAGCATGTCGTCGATGGTATTGGTTACCCTGGGCCCCAGGTGTCGGTCCAGGCGGACGCCTTCGTTGATGGCTTTCAGGTCGACCCCGGCGCTGAAGCAGGGCCTGCCGTCCGGGCGCGGCGCGCCGGTGAGCAGCCAGGCGCGCACCTCACCGTCGCGCTCGATTCGGCGCACCGCCCGGTCGAGTTCGCGCAGCATGGCGCCGTTGATGGCGTTCAGCCGTGGCGGGTTATTGAGGGTAATGCTTGCCACCCGCTGTGCGGGCCGCTCCACGAGGATGTATTCGTAGCTCATCGGATCGTCTCCATCGGCGCATGCCCGCAAATGGTTAAAAGATTTATAGGATTTGGCAGAATCGGAATACTATTACGTGAATGGGGGCGTGCCCACCCGGGTACGCCCGTGGTTTTGCGGGGAAACCCATGGACCTGTCCTTTGGCGATGCGGATACGGCGTTTCGCGACGAGGTGCGGGCGTTTCTGGCCGACAGGCTGACGCCGGACCTCATGGCCGCCGCCGACCGCACCGTGGAGACCTACTGCGAATTCGAATACGGCAACCGCTGGCTGAAGATTCTGGCGGAGCGCGGCTGGGGGCAGCCCGGCTGGCCCGTGGAGTGGGGCGGAACCGGGTGGAGTGCGGTGCAGCACTACATCTTCAACCGCGAAGTCGCCCTGGCGGGAGCGCCGCGGGGCTTCAACAATCACCCGGGTTCCTGCATCCTGGGCTTCGGCAGCGATGCGCAGAAAGCGCGCTTTCTGCCGGACATACTCAAGGTCGACACCATCTGGGCCCAGGGTTACTCCGAGCCCGCCGCGGGGTCTGACCTGGCATCGCTGGTCACCTCAGCCGTTTCCGACGGCGATGACTACATCGTCAACGGCACCAAGACCTGGACCACCTATGCGCACCGCTCGGACTGGCTGTTCTGCCTGGTGCGAACGTCCCGGGAGGGCCGCAGACAACAGGGCATCACCTTCCTGTTGATGGACCTGGGCACGCCGGGCATCAAGATCCGGCCCATAATCAACCTGGCGGGCCAGCACGATTTCAACCAGGTGTTCTTCAGCGACGTGCGCGTCCCCAAGGCCAACCGGGTGGGGGCGGAGAACGAGGGCTGGACGGTGGCCAAGTATTTTCTCGCCTTCGAGCGGCTCGGCAGCGGCGCCTCGCGGTTGTTGCAGCGGCTGGATCGCGTCAGGCGCATTATCGGCCTGGAGCGGGCCGGCGAGGGCGGCCGCCTGGCGGACGATGCGGATGTGGCGCGGCGGCTCGCCCGCATCGAGGTGGACCTGCAGGCGCTGGACACCTGGGAACTGCGCTTCACCAGCCGGTTGAGCCGCGGCGAGCAGCCCGGGGCGGAGGTCTCGGCAACCAAGGTGCTGAGCGCCAACCTGATGCAGCGCATCACGGAACTGGGCATGCAGGCGCTCGGCTACTATGGACTACCCTATGAGCCGGACATGCTTTCCGCGGCCAGTAACAGCCGGCCCGCAGCGCCTGACTACGCGACCGCCGAGACATTGCGCTACTTCATGAAACGCGGGGAGACCATCTACGCAGGCTCGGACGAGGTGCAGAGGAACATACTGGCCAAGCGCGTGCTGGGGTTGTGAAGGGTTCAATGCCTGACAGGGTTTGGCCTCAGACCAACCAGAGGACGGTCGTCGGCTTGATGGTTGACTCATTTTGCAAACCTGGTTCGTGATCAGCAGGTCTGGTAATTCAACTGAATAGGAGTATTTGAATGGGAGTTCAACTGACCAGGGATGAAATCGACGAGTACCTGACCAAGGGTCACACGGTGATTCTCGCCACGACACGCAAGTCCGGCGTGCCGTTCATGACGCCGTTGTGGTACGTCTACGAAAACGGCGCTATCTACCTGAGAACCCGGGCGAGGTCCGCCAAGGCAAAGCACATCGAGCGCGACCGCCGGGTGTGCCTTCTGGTGGAATCCGGCGAGCGCTGGGTGGACCTCAGGGCGGTGGTGATCAACTGCGATGCCGAGGTGGTGCAGGACGAAACGGAGAACCGACGCATCCAGAAACTGCTCGGCGAGAAGTACGCGGCGTTTCGAGCCGAGGTCAGGAAAGCCCCGAAGGCCACCAGGAAGCACTACGCGGCGTCGTCGGTGGTTTACCGGTGCACGCTGCGCGAGGGGGAGGTGCGTTCCTGGTACAACCGCAAGCTGCGCGGCCTGGAAAAGGCGGGTTGAGAATGGCGATACAAGCCGCCGGTTTCGCGGCGTGGCATGGGCGGCCTGAGGTTGGCGTCGGCAAAGGAGAAGGCGAGTGCGTGTAGATATCGTGGTTCCCAACGAGGGGCCTTTTGCGGAACAGGCGGTCGCGGGCTGTAAAGACCTCGAGCAGATGGGCTTCGATGGGCTGTGGCTCACCGACCATGTCGTGGGGTTCGAGATCTTCCAGCCCGTATATGGCGATTGCTGGCTCGAGACGGTGAGCACGCTCGCCTATGTCGCCGGCATCACCGATACCATCCGCCTCGGCATCGGCGTGCTGGTGGTTCCCTGCCGGGACGCGGTGCTGACCGCCAAGATGCTGGCCAGCATCGACGCGCTGTGCGGCGGGCGCGTCGACCTGGGCATCGGAACGGGCTGGGCACGGGCGGAGTTCTTTGCGCTGGGCAGGCAGCACCTCTTCGAGAAGCGGGGTGCGTATACCGACGAGGCCCTCGATGTCATGCAGGCCTGTTGGAGCGCGAAAGACGATGTTGCTTTCAGTGGAGAGTTTCATAGCTTTCGCAAGGTGCGCTTTCAGCCGCGACCCGTCCAGCAACCGCGCATTCCGCTGTGGATCGGCTCCCGGGGAACGGCGCGCGCACCCTTGCGCCGCGCCGCGAAGTACGCCGACTACTGGCACCCGACGGGTCTGTCTCCCGAGGAAGTGCAGCGCGGCAGCACGGTCATCGACGAGCAGGCCGGCCGCATTGTGCCCACGAGCATACGTGGACGGATCACCGACGATGCTTCGTTGGGGGAGATGCAGGATTGGCTCGGTGGTTATCAGGCAGCGGGTTGCGTGCAGGCCGCCGTGGATACAAAGTCGGCCACTTTTGACGAATTCATGTCTGCCGCACAGCGCTTGGCACAGGCTGCGGTCTCGGTGAGATAAATGGAGATAAATGGGGTCAGAGTCAATTTATCCGGGCAGCTCGTTGAAGGGCACGCCCTTGTCGGCGCGCATCTCCCCGGGCATGCCGAGGGCGCGCTCGGCGAGTTGGTTGCGCAGCACTTCGTCGGCGCCTCCGGCGATGCGCATGGCCGATGACCACAGGTACTGGTAGAAAACCTCTTCGCGATCCGTTTCGTCGCTGCTGAAGGCGCCCTCGAACTCGTCGAGGTCCATCAGGAACGCATGCGTTTCCTGTAACAGGGTGGCGGATACAAGCTTTACAAGCGCGACGGTGGCGGGAAGGCCATCGCCGGACCGAGCCTGCTCGTCCAGGCGCCGGCCGAAGTTTTTCAGGCCCTGCTCGCGCACGTACCAGCGGGCGAGCTTGGCGCGCACCCCCCGGCTGTTGAGCGCGCATCCGCCCTGCCGTGGCGTTGCCGCGGCCTGTTGAATCAACGACAGCACCGAGCCGGACTGGTCCCCGCCCGCGCGGGCGGTGCGGGTGCGATTGCGCTCCGTGGCGAGTACCGTCATGCAGCAGGCCCAGCCTTCGCCTTCGGCACCAACACGGTTGGCATCGGGGATGAGCACGTCGGTGAGGAATGTTTCGTTGAAATCGGATTTTCCCGTGATCTGCCGGATGGGGCGCACCTCGATGCCGGGGCTTTTCATGTCCACCAGGAAGAAGGTCAGGCCGTTGTGCTTCGCCACGGCGGGATCGGTGCGCGCGATGAGGATGCCCCAGTCGGCGTGGTGCGCCCAGCTCGACCAGACCTTCTGCCCGTTGATCACCCAGTTGTCGCCGTCCTTGACCGCCCGCGTTCGCAGCGCCGCCAGGTCCGACCCGGCGGACGGCTCGGAGAAGAGTTGACACCAGGTGATGTCGCCCCGGTGGGTGAGGGTACCGAAATGGTCGTACTGCTGCGGCGTGCCATGACGCTTCACCGCCGCCATGGTCATGTCGAAGCCGATGCCCACCCCGGTAAAGATCGGCGTGTGATAGCGGGCTTCCTCCCGGGCGAAAATGGCTGCCTGCCGGGCCGTTCCACCGGCGCCGCCGGCTGCGACGGGTTCCGCGATCGCCGAGTAGCCGGCATCGTGTTTCCTGCGGATCCACGCCTTGCTGCGCGCCACCAGCTCCGTTTCGGAATACTCTCGGGGTTCGGTGTACTCGGCGGCGTTTTCGGCAAGCCACTCCCTAACCTGCTTGCGGTACCCGTCGTCTCGTGCCTGTTCGCTCATCGGGTGCCCCGGGCCTTTCAGGCGGCTCGTGGATGGCTCGCCGTACCGGCGAGTGCATCGATCAGCATGTCGGTCCACACCTCGACGCTGCCCAGGCTCAGTGCCAGCAGGCGCGCCCGGCGGTAGTGGAAATGGCAATCGGCTTCCCAGGTGAAGCCGATACCGCCGTGCAGTTGCAGGTTCTCGCGTGCCGCGGCTTCGTAGACCTCGGTTGCGCCGATGCGCGCGGTAGCTGCCGCGGCGCGGCTGTCGGGCTGATCTTTTGCCAGCGATTCCACCGCAAGAGATTCGACGGCGCAGAGGGCGTTGGCGTGCGCCAGCTCCAGCGCCGCCACAATGTCGGCCAGCTTGTGCTTCACCGCCTGGTAGGAACCCAGCTTGCGGCCGAATATGTAGCGTTCCAGCGAGTAGTCCCGGGCCATGTACAGCGCGGCTTCCGCCCCGCCCACCTGCTCGAAGGCGAGCAGCGTGGCGAATTCGTCGAACAGTGTCCGTGTCAACCCGTTGCCGCCCGCTGCTTCGAGGGCTTCACAGCGGGCATCGCGAAAATCGATGGCTGCATGGTGACGCAGCTGGTCAAAGCCGTGCAGCGGCTTTCGCTGCACTTCCCCCTGATCGAGATCGACGACGGCCAGGCAGTCCTCTCCACCCCGGTCTGCCAGCACCACGCAAAGCTCGGCAATCCCGGCATCCGGCACCGGCGTTTTGGTGCCGCGAATTCTCCCCCCGGCGATGCTCGTGGCAAGCGGTCGCGCCGTCAGGATGGCGGATGGCTCGGCCCAGGCAAAGGTGGCAACGCGCTCGCCCGTAGCCAGGCCCGGCAGCCAGCGGGCCTGCTGTTCGGTAGTGCCGGCGAGCCGGATGGCTTCCGCTGCCATGCAGGTCGATGAAAAGAACGGCACCGGGGCCACCGCACGCCCGAGTTCCCGGTTGATGACCGCGAGTTCTCCAGGCCCCAGCCCCACCCCGCCGCAGGCCTGGGGAATCGCTGCGCCGAGCAGGCCAAGCTCCCCCATGATGCCCCACAGCTCCCGGTGCCAGGGCACGTTGTCGGTGATGAGTTCACGCAGGGTCTGCGGCGGCGCCTGCTCTACGCAGAGCGCGTGCACCTGGTCGCGCAGCAGCACCTGTTCTTCGGTTGGCGTGAAGGTCAATGTCGGTCCTCGACGGCCCGGTTGAAATGGAAATCCTATCGGCTCGCGTCGCGTGCGGCCAGTTGCTCCCGCAGGCGCTTCTGCATGGCCTCATCGAGCGGAAAGCGATAGAGCAGATAAACCACCAGCAGCTCGGAGACGGCGGGCAGGAACGCGTACACGTAGCGCAGCCCGTCCAGTTGCGCCTGCTCGTTGGGCCCCGACGGATTGAATCCGATCAGCGCCAGCAGCGGGTAGCCGAGCCCGATGCCGAGCGCCCCGCCAACCTTCATGGTGGTGGTGACGGTGGCGTAGAACAGGCCGGTCCGGTCCTGGCCGGTTTGCAATCGGTCGTAGTCGACGATGTCTGCGACCATGGAGCGGATCAGAAAGGGCACGCCCGCGTAAACGATGCCCGACATGAAAAACAGGCCGGCGAACAGCAGGGCATCGCCCTTTCCCGGAAGCAGGTACGAGATGGTTACCGCCACGTGCAGGAATACACCCAGCGCCGCGGCCTTGTGCTTGCTCAGATGTTTTGAAATTTTCACCCAGAGCGGCACGGCGATGGGCCCGGCAGCGAAATACGACAGCATGATGACCGCCGACCACTCCGGCATTTCGATGATGGCGGCCACATAGAAGATGAACACGGAGGCGCGAACGGAGCTCGGCAGGTGAATGAACAGGTCGGCGATCACCACGCGGCGCAGGAACGGGTTCTGCGCCAGCACCCTGAGCGCGGCCGTGAAGCCGAGCGGATTGAGCCCGCGCTTTACGGGGCGCTCGCCGACAAAGCGCACGGCGATGAAAATGGCGATGGGGGTGAGCGCCAGCACGTACCAGCCCATGGCATTCATCTTCACCACGTTCGACAGGGCATGGCCGGTCTGTTCGAGCACCGCGGGAATCATCAGCACCAGCGTCATGGATCCGAGGTGTGCGAACTCACGCCATCCCTGGACGCGCGAGCGCTCGTGATAGTCGTCTGAGAGTTCCGCGCCCCAGGCTATGTGGGAGATGGTCAGCAGCGTGTAGCCCACGTACAACAGCAGCAGGGTGATCAACAGGTAGGCGCCGCTGCCGTGCGCCCGGGGGAACCAGTTGGGAAACATGACCAGTACGGTGGAGAGCATGAGGATGGGGATGGCGATGACCATCCAGTGGCGCCGGCGGCCCCATCGCGACGGCAGCTTGTCGGACAGCACCCCCATCACCGGATCGGTAACCAGGTCCCAGAACCGGGCCACCATGAAGATGGTGCCGACGGCGGCGAGCCCGAGACCCATGTCGGTGGCGTAGAACGGCGGTGCGTAGATGGCCAGCGGCGTCGCGAAGGCAGCGATGGGCAGTGCCGGCAGGGAGTAAGCCGCCAATTTGGTGTTGCTGAGACGCACGGTCGTCTGGTCGCGTGTTGCGCTATCCCGGAATGGTGTCGTTGTCGGCGGGGCGTTCGCGCATACTAACGATGAGTTTGCGCAACCGGAAGAACTGGAGGACGAACGATGAGACTGGGCGCGGTGCTGGCCCCGTTTTCGCCGGCGCAGCAGCAACGGCCGCTCGCCGACCGGGCGCGCCGCTACGAGGACGCGGGTTTCACCAGCCTGTGGGCGGCGAGTTCGATCGGGCGCGGGGTGTTCATGAACGACCCGTTCGTCGCGTTGTCCGTGGCAGCGACGGTGACGCGGAACGTCGAACTTGGCACCGGCATCATCCAGGTGCCCCTGCATCACCCGGTGGAATTGGCGCATCGCGTGCTTTCGCCGGTCGAGGTGTGCGGCGACCGGCTGATTCTGGGGGTGGGGGCCGGTTCATCCGAGCCCGACTTCGCGGCGCTGGGGCGGGACTACACCAAAAGGCTCGATTCGCTGCACCGCAATCTGGCGCCGCTGCGCGCCCTGCTTCGCACTGGGGAGTGGGGCGAGATATCGCTCAATCCGATTCCGCGGCGATCGCCGCCGATCTTCTACGGCACCTGGGGCGGCGATATCGAGCGAGCGGCGCGCGAATTCGATGGCTGGATCGCTTCCGCGCGTTTCCAACAGGCAGAGCGGCTCGAGACCCGGCTCAAGCGATACCGGGCGGCCGGAGGGCGGCGCGCCGTCGTGACCACCATCATCGTCAACCCCGACAGCGATCTCGGCAAACTGCGCGCGCGCCTGCAGCAATACGCGGACTACGGGTTCGATGACGCGGTGATCATGTTCATGCCCGGGGCCCCGGATCCGGAACGGGTGCGCGCACTGGCCTGACGACGCGCTTCCGCTTTCCGACTAGCCGGGCAGGTGCGGGATCACCTCATCGCCCACCTGTTTGATGAAGGCATGGATGTCAGGCACCACGACGGCGAAAGCGATCTGGGTGACACCGCGGCCGTGCAGTTCCCTCGCTTTGGAAATCCAGTCGGATGGTGTTCCCACGAACGCGAAGTTCTCGCAAAGAAAATCCTTCAGACCGAGGTCCACCACCAGTCGCTCGTTGGCATTGAGGCCGTCGTCGCCGCCAATGCGCGTGTGCTGCTGGGAATTGTATTGGCGGGCCAGGTCAGCTATGGGCGCCTG
>JAPOON010000458.1 GCA_026713405.1 Gammaproteobacteria bacterium | reverse complement strand
TGGCGGGTCAGCGGCTCGATGTCGCTCCAGACCGCTTCGCCATTGGTGCGCATCATGTTCACGAAGGGCGGCGCCAGCCAGTCCGCTACCGCCTTGGTATAGGCGGGCAGCGCCTGAACGCGCTCGTACCAGGCCTGCAGGTTGCCCCGCGCCTCGATCACCGGGGTCATGAACAGGTTGTCCAGGCGCAGCACGTACGGCAGCACCGCCGCGTCGGCCAGGCCGAACCCGTCGCCGGACAGCCAGTCGCAGGACGCCAGGACCCCGTCCACACGATCCAGGAAGCCGATCATGGTGGCGAGCGCGCCGCCAAACTCCGGCGCCTTGACACCGTGTTCGATGACGCTGCGCCGGGCCGCGCGGCGCGCCGGGTCGGGTATGGCGTTCGTGTTGGCCTCGCGCACCTCCTTGGGTTGCCGGAGCAACAGGGTGCGCGGCCCGATTGCGAACGTCACGACCCCGGTGGCCGGATGCACTTTTTCATCGATCGTCTTGACGAGCAGGCGCGCGCCATGACGGCCGGCCGGGTTCGCGGGGAGCATGGCCGGCTCGGAGAAGCAGTCGTTGACGAACTCGTTGATGAGGGTGGATTCGATCAGGATGGTGCCGTCGTCCACCAGCGTGGGGACGACGTGATTCGGGTTCAGCTTGACGTAGTCGGGATCGTGCTGGCCGCCCCCGAGCAGGTCGATCTCGTGCGATTCGAATTCGACCCCCTTGTGCGCCAGGGCAAGCCGTACTTTCTGGGAACAGGTGGAAATGGCGTTGTGATAGAGCTCGAGCATCTTCGTCTTCCTGGTGAATCGGGCGGAAAGCCCGCTTTTGCAACCGGATTCGACTGCCCAACCCCCTTCGAGCCGATGCCCGAGCCTGCACGGACGGCAGTCCGCCGCATTGTAGCGCGAGCCGTTGCGCCTTAGATACCGATCGGTGGTGAAGGTCAGCGCTGCAGCGGGGGCATGGCGGCCGCCGATTCGGCCAGGCGAACCAAACTGACGAACTCCGCGCGGTATCCGAACGGGTCCTCTCCCCTCGACCCCTCGGCCATGGCCATGACATCGTCGTAGCCGTAGCCGCCGGTATACCGGCCGCCGCGCAGGATCTGCCCGAACGCCGCGACCGCCGCCGCGAACCGCACATCGGCCGGCGCCGCACCGGCACTCGCGTGGGCATCCGCCGCGGAAACCGGCCGTGTCACCAGCGTACTTGCCTCGGCATCGGGCAGCTTGTAACGAATCTTCAGGAAAGCCAGTTCGTCCGGCGAGCCCGCCTCGGCCGCCGCATCGCGCTGGTAACGGAGCGGCGCGATCCGCTCGGCTCCGGAACCCGCGGGGGTAAACTCGTATATCGCCGTCACCCGGTGACCGGCGCCGATCTCACCCGCATCCACCTTGTCGTTGCGAAAATCTTCGCGCTCCAGCAGGCGCGTCTCGTAGCCGATCAGACGGTACTCGCTGACCGCCGCCGGGTTGAATTCCACCTGGATCTTCACGTCCTTCGCGATCGGGAACAGCAGGGATCGCGCTTCTTCCACCAGAGCCTTGCGCGCCTCGGAGAGGGAATCGATGTAGAGCGCATTGCCGTTTCCGTTCTGGGCAAGACGCTGCATCAGCGCATCGTTGTAGTTGCCCATGCCAAAACCCAGTACAGAAAGGAAAACGCCCCCGGCGCGCTTGCGCTCGATGAACCCGCTCAGCTCCCCGGGGTCGGTGATGCCCACGTTGAAGTCCCCGTCGGTGGCGAGAATCACCCGGTTGATGCCGTCCTCGACAAAGTGCTGCTCGGCCAGCAGGTAGGCCTGGCGGATGCCCTCCCCGCCCGCCGTGAAGCCGTCGGCGCTCAACCGTTCCAGCGCCGCGCCGATTCTCGCCTTTTCCCCGACCCGGGTCGGTTCCAGCAACACGCTCGCCGAACCGGCGTAGGTGACGACGGCCACCCGGTCGTCGGGCGCCAGGGCCTCCAGCAGCATCTTCAGCGAGTTGATCAACAGCGGTAGCTTGTTCGGCGCCTGCATGGAACCGGACGTGTCCACCAGGAACACCAGGTTGGCGCGGCGTCCGGCATCGTCGTCCGCCGCATAACCCCTGATGCCGATGTGCAGCAACCGATTGGCGGCATTCCAGGGCGCCGGCAGCACCGACACGCTGGCGGCAAACGGCGTCTCCCGATCCTCCGGCTGGGCATAGTCGTACGGGAAATAGTTGATCAGTTCCTCCACCCGCACGGCATGCTTCTGCGGCAGCAGTCCGTTGCCGAGCGATGCCCGCATGAAGCCGTAGGAAGCGGTGTCCACATCGATGGAGAAGGTCGACACCGGCTCTTCGGCGACAACCTTGACGGGATTCGTCTCGAATTCGGCAAATTGATCCCTGCCCTGGTCGCGGTAGCCGGGATGGGGCTGGCTCTCTATCGCCAGCTTGCCGGCAATACTCGCCGGGGCAACTTGACGCATGCGCACAGCGGACTCCGGCGGCGCCTGTGCACTCAGGGCAATCTCCTTGTAGGCCATCACTTCCGGCGCATGTGCGGACAGCGTGTCTCCGGGTGCAGCGCCCGGTGCGCCACGCTTCGAAGCCATGTTTTTCGTTTCAAGGGCCGAGTCCGCCGCTACGGCCGGCGGTGCGGTGATTGCAAGGGCGTCGGCCGGGGGTGCGTAAGGTACCTCCGGGACGGCCTCAGGCAACTCGATGGGTTCCGGCT
>JAPOON010000457.1 GCA_026713405.1 Gammaproteobacteria bacterium | reverse complement strand
TGGGAAACCGCGTCCTCGCTCCACAGACGGCGCATCAGCGATACGGCCTCGTCGGTCATGGCGCCGCGGCGCTGCGGCGTTCTGCCCACCGCCAGCCACTCCGCTTCCTGTGCCACCCCTAGTCCGAAAGCCGGCAGCATACGGCCGTTGCTGAGAAAGTCGATGGTGGCCATTTCCTTCGCCACGATGATCGGATCGCGCACCGGCAGTACCGCCACGCTCATGCCGAACTTGATGCGCTGCGTGCGCCCCGCAATCATGGCCAGCGCCGTGATGGGCTCGAGCGCCGGGGCGGGGTTACGGATGCGGTCGTTCAGCCAGATGGAGTCGAGCCCGCTTTCCTCCACGAGATCCACCATGTCCCAGAAATCTTCGACGCACCTGAACGGCCAGCCGGAAAAACCAACCCCGATCCGTATCTTCATGCTCACCCTTCTCTCCGTCTGAGGGCTGGAGGCATCACGCCACCGGCGCACATGCGTCCTGCAGCCAGTCGCGGTGTTCCGGCGCCAGCAAAGGCCCCATCGTCTGCAAGACGCGTTCATGGTACTCGTCGAGCCAGGCGGCCTCGACGTCGGAAAGCTGTTGCCGATCGATGAGGCGCTGGTCGAACGGAATCAGGGTCAGCGGCTCGAACCGCAACCAGCCCTTGCCGGACGGGTGCGGCGGCATGTCGTCGTCGGGCGCCACCACGTACAGGTTCTCCAACCGGATGCCGCCCCAGCCCTCCTCGTAATAGCCGGGCTCATTCGAAACCACCATGCCGGGCTTCATGGCCTCGCCGCTGCCATGCGGCGAGATACGTTGCGGGCCCTCATGCACATTCAGAAATGCACCCACGCCATGCCCGGTACCGTGGCCGTAGTCCAGGCCGGCGTTCCACATCAGGGAGCGCGCCACCGCGTCCAGCGCCGCCCCGCTGGTGCCTTCGGGAAACTTCTGTCGAGCCAGTTGGATGTGGCAGCGCAGCACGAGCGTGTACAGCCGGCGCTGGCGGTCCGTGCCCGCGCCCACCACGACCGTGCGGGTGTCGTCGGTCGTGCCGCCCATCACCTGGGCTCCGGAGTCCACCAGGAACAGGTCGCCGTCGGTGAGCAGGACATCATCGCTGGCCTGGCTATAGTGCACGATCGCGCCATTCGGGCCGGCCGCGGCGATGGTGGTGAAGCTCAAATCGCTGAATCCGTCCTCGCTGGAATACTCTTCGTGCAGCATTTCCGAATACGCCAGCTCGCTCACGCCCTGGCCGGCGCCGAGGAGTTGCTCGAGACGGGACAGGCTGCGAATCTTTGCCGCCGCGGCGTGCACGTGCGCCCGCCGCATGCTGGCGATCTCGGCTTCGTTTTTCTCCGCCTTCATGGCCACCACGGGGTTGCGACGCTTGCAGATGCTCGCCGCCTCCGGCAGCAGCAGGCGCGTGCCCATGGTCGTGCCGTCGGGGTCGAGCCGTACCGCCTGTCCGGCCGGCACCTGCAACCGCCGAACCGCCTGCGGATAAGCCTCGTAGGCCTCGAAATTGATTTCAGACGCGAGTTCCTCCCGCAGCGCCGCCGATGGCGCGGCGCGGGTGAAGCAGGTGGCGTGTTGGCTTGCTATGATCAGATAGGACTCGAACACCGGATTGTAATCAATGTCGCTGCCCCGCAAATTGGTGATCCAGGCGATCTCATCCAGCTTCGTGACGATCAGCGCACCGGCCTCGGCCTCGGCCATCTGCCGGCGAACGGCCGTCAGCTTGTCGCCGACCGAACGGCCCGTCACGTCATCGGGCAATGCATAGAGGGGCTGCGCCGGCGCAGCCGGCCGGTCCTCCCACACCTCGTCAATCAGGTTGACGTCGATTGGCACCAGGGCCGAGCCGGGTGCCGACAGGGCCGCGGCATAGGAAGCATGGGACGTCATGGCGTGCAGGAACGGGTCGAAGCCGACCCGTAAGGTTCCGTGCTGCTTTTCCATTTCCGTCAGCCAGCCCTTCAGGGTATAGGCGTCGGACAATCCGACCTTGTGGACGCGGAACCGGGCGGTATCAACTTCCTGCTCGGCCTGCAGGTGGTAGCGCGAGTGCGGGAAGGGGTGGTGGCCGGGCGGCGACAGCAATCCGGCGCCCGCCGACCCGTTAAAGCCGCTGATGGCGGCGCGGCGGCACTGGTAAGTCGGCACGTATTCGTTCAGGTGGGCATCGGAAGACGGAACCAGATAGGCGTCCACCCGGTATTC
>JAPOON010000456.1 GCA_026713405.1 Gammaproteobacteria bacterium | reverse complement strand
CGCGCCTGTCCGAGGACTCCCGCTTCCATTACAAGCTCGATCAATATGTGCATACGCTGCAGATGAACCTGGATCTGGACAACTTCACACTGACTTCGGTGACCGGTCTGTGGGACTACAGGCACCGGGAATTCACGAACTACGGTTATACGAGTTGGGCAGTGGTGGTCTCGAAACAGGGCGAGTCCGGAGATGCCTTCACCCAGGAATTGCGGCTTGCCTCCTCCCTGGACGGGCCGGTCAACTTTACCGTCGGCGGGTTCTACGAGAAAACCGAGCGCGACCTGCAGGCGCCCGTGCAGCTTGTGCCGTCCGGGTTCTTCCAAATTGTTCTCGGGGCCGCAGTCACCCCCTGGCCGCACCCAGGGCCGTACCAGGGCACCTACATCAACTACCACCAGATCTGGGACAACGATATCGAGACGATTTCGGCCTTCGCCAGCGTCGACTGGCAGGTTACCGAGAACCTGGAAATCTCCGGCGGGTTGCGCTACACGGAAGAGGACCGGGAGGCAATCGGCGGCAATGTCTTCGAAAACAGCAGCTTTTTCGGATTCGGGCCGGCGGGCTATGTCTACAACCCCAAGGACAAGTCCGACAACGTTTCTCCTGAAGTCACGGCCAGCTATCACCTGAGCGACGATGTCATGGTCTATGCGGCCTACAAGACCGGCTTTCAGTCCGCTGGCATATCCAACCCGGGTACGGTGCCCAACCTGTCCTCTCTGCCGCTGGATGTTCAGAACGAAACGCTGATCTTCGATGAAACCACCATCAAGGGGTTCGAGGGCGGCCTGAAAGGCACCTTCATGGAAGGCCGGATGCGCACCGACCTGGCGGCGTTCTGGTATGAGTTGAAAGACCTGCAGGTGGGCATTTTCAATTCCAATACCACCACCTTTACGCTGCAGAACGCTGCCGTGGCCCACAACTGGGGGTTCGAGGCAAACACCATCTTCCAGGCCAGCGAGCGCCTGCAGCTGCGGTTCTCCGGCCAGTACAACCACCTGAAGTACGACGAGTTCGCCGATGCGGGCTGTCACCCCGTTGATGGCGCGCTGACGGTCCTGCCCACTACGGGTCCGGGCTGTCACACCGGGCCCCTGGGGGCGCCGATTCAGGACCTATCCGGGGAACGCTACGGTAATGCGCCCCTGCAGGTAAACGCCGGTTTCACCTACGACTACCCGCTGATGGACGATTGGGGCCTCGCCTTTTCCTGGGACACCATTCATCACTCGAAAGGCAAGCGCGTGCTCAACCAGCCGTTCACGAAAGTGCCGAGCCGGACGGTCACCCATGTTGCGTTGAACCTGAGCCAGCGGGACGGGCCCTGGAACCTGGGGGTGATCTGCTCGAACTGCTTCAACGAGATATACCCGGTGCAGATCGGCAACCGGCCGCTTGCCAAGATCAACGCGGGCGTTGCCGGGGACATGACGGCTCAGCTCGGGGTGCCCCGGCTGGTGTCGGTGCGGGCGACCTACAGCTTCTGACGCGGACCCACGGGCGCCCGGCACGGTGAGGGACATGCCCACCATGGCGTAATCGCCGTGGTGGGCTCCAGTTCACCGGCTCCGGCGTTGCAGGAAATCCTACGCGCCGCGCCGGGTTGGAACAGTACCGTCAGGCTGGACGGTTACACGGACACACACTACGCTATGCGTCACAGCCATCTCGGAAGGAGGCAAGGATGAGCGGCTGCCCATTCGCACTGGATGTCTTTTCGGATACGTCGGCCCCGGACGATCCCGGGGCGCAGGTCGACTTCCCGCTCATGCCGGAAGGGGAGGCGGTGGACATGGGCCACGCGCCGGACGGGACGCCGCTGTTCGACCCCAGAATCCTCAATTCGGCCGAGTTCATGCGCAATCCGTACCCCTACTACCGGATCATGCGCGACCACTACCCGGTGTTTCACGACCGGCTCTGCAACACCTATTACGTAACCCGCTACGAAGACATCACCAACTGCTATTTCGACGACGAAGGCTACAACACCATCCCCAAGGGCAGCTCCAGCGGTGTCCTGGGCAATACCCAGCTCGAGCTTTCCGGTGTGGAGCACCGGCGCCGGCGCAACCTGTACGGGCAGCACCTGGTGGGGCAGTCGCTGAAGAATCGCGTTCCGGCGATTCAGCGCCAGGCCCGGGTAATGATCGAGGACTGGCACGAAATCGACGATACGGCAGTCGTCTCGGACAAGGACGGCGTGCGCACGGTGGAACTCGGCCGCGCCTTCGCCAACGAGTTTCCCATCCGTGTGGTCTGCGAAGTACTCGGTTTCCCGAAAGACGCCCAGGACGACTTCTATTACTGGTACAACTCCATGATGTCGGGGCTGGGCGGCTCGGAAACGCACCAGCAGGGCCTGGAGGCGCGCCAGCACCTCGAGGACTACGTCGAGGGCATGGTCGAGGCGCGCCGCAAGGAACCCACCTGGCTCTACGACGAGGCGGGCAACCCCATTTCCAAGGACATCATCACCAAGCTCTGCGAGACCCGGGTGGACGGGGACTACCTCTCGACGGAAGAGATCACCTCGAACATCGCGCTCGTCGTCGGCGGGGGCGGTGAGACGACCCGCGGCGCCATTCTCAACATGTGGTACCTGCTGCTGCAGCACCCGGATCAGTTCGAGGCGGTGTGCAACGACGACGACCTGTGGGATACGGCCTTTCACGAGACCCTGCGCCATTCCTCGTCCATCGGCGGCCAGCCCCGGCACAACACCTACGATGTGGTCATGCACGGCGTGAAGGTGCCGGCAGGTTCGCTCATGCAGATGGTCGACTTCTCCGCCAATCACGACGAGCGCATCTTCAGGGATCCGGAAACTTTCGACATCTTCCGGGACGACCTGTACAGCGGCAAGATCCTGCGCAGCGGCTACAACCGGGACGGACGCCACAATCACATGGCATTCGGCGTCGGCCCGCACCTCTGCCCTGGGGCCTGGATATCGCACCAGGAGGCGGTGGAAGGCTCGCGCATCCTGCTCAAGCACCTGAAGAACCCGCGCATCAATGTCGAGCGCATGCCCAAGGACATCGACGGGGAGAGCCTGCGCCCCATCGGCCTGATCTCCGTGCGCGAGCTCTACCTCGACTACGACCTGGCCTGAAGCAACGGGATATCGTCCATGCGTGGCACCGAAGTCATTGGCGCGAACGGCGTCGCCATTCCCCAGGGCACCCACGGCAACGCCGGTTTTCGCACTTACGAGGTGCACCAGCGCGAGCGCGTCGGGCAATCGACGGAAAAGATCAAGCCCATTCAGTTGGTGTCGCCCGAATTCGCACGGGACCCGTACCCGCTGCTCGAGATTCTGCGGGAGAACTATCCCTGTTACCGGGACTGGCTCGGCAACTGTTACTGGGTCACCCGCTACAACGACGTAACGTCCATATTTGCGGACGATGCCAACTTCGAGACCCGGCCGAAGCGCTGGATGCTGGGGCTGGAGAACGGGGGCCGCGATCTGGGAGGCGAGGTGCCGGTGCTGACGGCAATCGCAAACGCAGTCGACGGCAATGCGGAACGCCTGGCGCGGCAGGCGGTGGCCGGCTTCGCCGGGCGCGGCCGGGCCGACCTGGCCATCGAGTTCGCCGCGCGCTTCGCGCTCGAGTTGCTGCTGGCGGTACTGGACCTGCCGACGCGGGACGCGGACACCTTCTCGGCCCTCTACCTGGCGATGAAGCGCGGCGTGACCTGGGAACCGCGGCTGCGCCAGCAGGGACTGGAAGCGGCCGGGGAGTTGACGGAATACTTCGGGCCGCTGCTGGAACAGAGGCGTGCCGACCCGGGCGAAGACCTGGTCTCGGCAGTTGCGGCGCTGGAACTCGACGAGGGCCCCGGGAGCGCTCAGGACCTGGTGGTGACGCTGCTCGAACTCGATTTCGATACGCTGCACGGAACCCTTGCGAATCTCTGGCTGCGGTTGCTCGAGAACCCGGAAAAACTGCAGTCCGTCAGGGACGAGCCCCGGTTTCTCAAGCTGGCCGTCCTGGAGACGTTTCGGCATTCGACACCGGTGCTGCAGGCGTTGCGTTTCGCCCGTCACGAGGTGGAGCGGTTCGGGCGCCTTATTCCCGAGGGCGGTCTCGTCATCTGTTCAGCCGCCGCGGGCAACCGCGACCCGCGCATCTTCAAGAACCCGGACGAGTTCATCGTGAATCGCAAGGACCTGTGTCACCGGGAGGCCCGCGGCCAGTATCGCGCCGACGGGCTGGCCACCGGCATTACCTTCGGCCTGGGCCCGCCGACCAGGCATCCCGCGATTCCGGAGGATCGTCCCCGCTCGGCATTCGCCATCACCCGCGATACCGCGGTCACCGCATCGGCGGTACTCATGGATGCGCTGGATGGCCTGGAACTCGAACCCGGCGCCGCGCCGTTCCTGAGCTGTCGCCGGATCGGGGAAATGCACACCTGCTGGCATTTGCCGGTGCGGTTCCGGGCGGCATGACGGGCATCCTATCGGCAGACGATCGCCTGGTGCCATTCCGCGGCGTATTGCGGCCCGTTCCCGGCAAGGCGCGGTACAACTCCCGTGCTGCAACGCCGGTCAACACCTGATTCCATCGAGAGAGACAAGCATGTCCGAAGCCGTTCAAGACAGACCCAGCCTGCCTCATGAAGTCGACCCGCGAGAGTTTGACGACGCAGCCTTTCAGCGCGATCCGTTTCCGCTCTACAGGCGCCTGCGGGACCACCACCCGGTTTTTCACGACCGGTTTCACAACCGCTGGGCGCTGACACGCTACTGGGACATCGACGGCGCCTTCCAGGACAACGACAGCTACGACAGGGCCGTATACCGGCCGGACGGGCCCTACGAGTTCGGTTCCACCCACGTATTCGGCCCCAATATCCTCGAGTACGGCAACAGCCCCAGGCACCGCTGGCTGCGCAACATCGTCGCCGGGCAGTTTGTGGGCACCCGGCTGCGCGACTTCCTGCCCATGGTCGGGCAAATTTGCGACGAAGTGATCGCCAGGTTCAGGGACGAGCGGGAATTCGAACTGGTCAGCCAGTTCTCCAGCCAGGTCCCCATCCGGGTGATTTCCAACATGCTGGGCCTGCCCCGCGAAGACGAGGACACCTTCGTGGGCTGGTACCAGGCGCTGATCGCCGGGCTCGGGTTCGGGGGCGAGCACCTGGCGCGGGGCATCCAGGCGCGCAACGAGATGTGGGGCTACCTGGACCCGCTGATCGAAGCCCGTGGCAAGGCGCCCGGAGAAGACCTGCTGTCGCGCATCGTCTGCGCGGAACTCGAAGGCCGGCGCATGACGCCCGACGAGGTGAAGGGATTCGTGGCGCTGCTGCTCGCGGCGGGGGGCGATACCACCGACAAGGCAATCGCCAACATGTGGTTCCACATGACCTACACGAGGCCTGACCAGTTCGCGGACGTGCAGGCCGACCCGCAACTGTGGGACAACGTCTTCACGGAGATGATGCGCTACGACCCGGTGGTGCATACCCAGTTCCGCCACACCACGCGCGAGGTGGTACTGCACGACCGGGTCATCCCGGAGCGGGCGGGCATCGTTCTCTACCTGGGCGCGGGCAACCGTGACGAGCGGGTGTTCAAGGACCCGGATGTCTTCGACATACACCGGGAAGACCTGCACATGGGCCGGGAGAACCGCTCCGGCCGTTACAAGGACGGCAAGCCGGGACACCTGGGGTTCGGCATCGGCCAGCACTTCTGCATGGGCTATGCCATGGCCCGGCAGGAATCGATGATCGCCTGCACGAAGCTGGTGGATGCCATCGGCACGCCCAGGCCGAAGTTTGCGGACCACCCCGGCATCAATTCGCCTTCCATCGACTCCGGCGGCTTCCGCTCGCCGGAACGGCTCTGGCTCGAGTTCTGAGGGCCCGTCGCAAACGAGGTGGTGCCGTGAAGGTGCGAATCGACCTGGACAAGTGCTACATGTCCGGCGAGTGCTACTACAACCATCCCGAACTGTTCGAGATGGGGGAGGGCGGCGACCCGCTCGTCAAGATCGCGGAAATCACCACCCCCGACCTGGAACTGCACGCCAGGCAGGCCGCCGAGGTCTGCCCGTCTGGCGCTATTCTCCTGGAGGAATGACCGGGCTCAGCACCAGCAACAGGTTGCCGGCCATGTGGTTGTACAGGCCGTAGCCTGACGAGAGCACCAGGTTGCCGTTCTGCACGACGGGCCCGGCGCCGCCGCCGAACGACCCGCCGAAGGTTTCCCCGCCGGTTGCTGTCTCGAAATTCCGCGTGGTGTCGATTTCCCACAATACGT
>JAPOON010000455.1 GCA_026713405.1 Gammaproteobacteria bacterium | reverse complement strand
GCGTACTTGGCCGGTTGGCGCCGGGGCCCCGGGGACCGTAACCGTTGCACTGAACATAGACGATATCCGGGTTGACCGCGCGCACCTGTTCGTAGGCGATGCCCAGTTTTTCGGGAACCCCGGGGCGAAAGTTGTGGATCAGGACATCGGCGCCCTCGAGCAGCCTCATGACGGCACTACGCCCCTGCTCCGACTTGAGATCGATGCTTATGCTGCGCTTGCCGGCATTCGTCCGCGCCGCACCCATTCCGCCCGCCAGGCCGCGGAAAGGATCGCCGCCGACCGGTTCGACCTTCGTTACCTGCGCACCCATGTCGGCCAGGAACGAAGCGCCCAGCGGCGCCGCGATAATGGTGGCGAGTTCGACGACGCGGATGCCGTCGAGGGGCGCGGCTTTCGCCGGGTTCCGTGCCACGCCGTTACGTGGAGTCTCCAGCCACCGGGCCGCCAGGGCGGTACCGTTCACGCACTGCCCGCCCGGCCGTGCCGGCGTTCGGCCAAGGCGCGCGACGGGTCCCAGTTGCCTGCCCCCGTCCGGCGACTCCACGACATGGCCATTAGCCGTGATGTCCGCATCGTCCAGCGCCTGCCGCGTGGTTTGATACGGCGTTGCCGCAACGCCGCCGTTGTCGACGAAATCGCTCATCCAATCGGCTGCGCTGCGTTCCTGCATGCGCAACAGCATCCGGTTCCGGAATCGCTCGAGTTTCTCGGCCGGCAGCCCCATCTGCGCCGGATCGAAATCCGGATCCGCCACCACGTCGATCAAGTCCGTTACCGTGAGGAAGTTGTCCAGCAGGTGGGGGAGCAGGTTGCCCAACTGCATCCAGCGGCCGTCGGCGGCCTGAACGGGGTGATAGTGGATGCGGGGCAGCCCCGGTTCAGCATCCTTGGGCTCCAGGATGCCGGCCAGGTGGCCGAAACGCTCCGGCAGTTGCTCGCCGATCAAGGCGCCCTGTTCATAAGCCGACAACCCCTGCAGAACGCTGGTTTCAACCAGTCGGCCCGCACAGCCGTCCCCGGCGCGTGCCAACAGCGCCGCAAGAATGCCGGCCGTCGCCGACTGGGCACAGGCGTGGACACCCACCTGCAGCGCCGAAAACACCGGGCCGGGCCTGTCGACGATGCCCGAATACAGGTTCATTCGGCCCAGCCAGGCGGCCACCACGTGCTCGTAGCCCGGCACGTCCGCCATGGGGCCCTTGTGACCGAAGCCGCTGATGCGGCAATAAACCAGGTGGGGGTGCGCGGCGCGGACGTGCTCGAAGTCTAGGCGCCTGCGCTGCAGTGCCGCGGCACGCCAGTTGGTCACCAACACATCCGCCGAACCCAGCAAGTCATGCAGCCGGCCCAGTTCGGCGCTGTTGTCCAGATCCAGGTCGAGAACATGCTTGCCCCGGGCCAGCATGGGGCTTGCCGCCAGTTCGGAGAGCGGGTCGCCCGCCCGGTTGATCGTCACGACTTCAGCGCCGAAATCGGCAAGGATCATGCCGGGTATGGACCCGGCCGGGCCACTGACCAGTTCGATGATCCGAACGTCCGGAAGGGCAATTCTCATCTTTGATCTACGGTCAGGCGGCTGCGCGATTGGAGACTGGCCGGACAGCGCAAAGATTGCGCCCGGCTCCCGGGCTCAATGCCCATGGTACACCCACGCCGTCCCCGGCGCGTCCCCATATGCCCGGATGTCTTTGCGGGGCGCTGATGCTTCTATATTCGTCAATGGGGTCTCCTGCTCAATCGGTGCGATAAAGTCACACCTGCTCGCAACGCCACACATCGCGCCGTGTCAAGCCGCTCTGCGGCTCCTTCGCTCCCGTCACGACAATGACCGTGATCATTGACAATCCAATGAGGTAATCTTAAGTTAACCCTGGCGCCCGAACCGGAACTCTATCCCATGTTGACCACCATCAATGCCAAGACACTCCGGCACGAACTGGCCCGGATCGTCGAGCGCGTAAGCAAGGGGGAAGGATTCACGGTGCTCTATCGAAGTCGTCCGGCATTCCGCATCGTCCCCGTCGACGGGCCGGTGTCGTTTGGCAGCCTCGAAGACGACCCAGTTTACATGGCCGACGCTGTCGGCAGGTCGAACGACGGACGAACGGCAGCCAATCACGACGAAATGCTGTACGGCCCGCGGGGAGACCGGGCACCAGGGCCTCCACAGGACTGAACGGCCCCGAGAAATGCCGCAACTCAGCCCGGTTGGAACCGCCGACGTCTTCGTGGATACGGCGGGCTGGATGGCCCTGGCCGATGCCGCAGATCCGGCACACGCCGCCGCCCGGCAAGCAAGAGATACCTACCTGCGCGACCGGGGCACTCTGGTCACTACCGACTATGTCGTCGGGGAAACGTTGACACTGATCCGGATGCGCCTGGGCTTGCACGCCGCCGAAAAATGGTGGGCGCAGATCGACGCCAGTTCGCGGATCCGATGGGAGTGGATCGATCCCACCCGTGCCGGCAGGGCACGCAGGTGGTTTTTCAGATGGGCCGACAAGGCTTTCTCCTTTACCGATTGCACGAGTTTCGTCGTAATGGACGAACTGGGCCTCAAGAAGGCACTGACGACCGACCGCCACTTTCGGCAAGCCGGATTCGAGCCGGTGCCCACAGAGGACGTGTATCGCTAATGCCCTATACGGACGGATGACCGCCGCCCACCCGCTGGCCCGGTTCGCCGGCGGCGCGGTGGTGGGCGCCGGTCTCGTCGCCGCGGGCAACAGCGGGCTAGAGTCAGTTGCCCGTGAAATCCGGCTCCGTCTTTTGCAGATACGCCTTGACCGCCGATTTCTGATCCTCGGTGGTCGCGGTGAACAGGTTCTGGTCCACATCCATGTGCATGACCGCACCGTCCAGCGCCGAGACGACCGCATTGACGCTCTGCTTGATCATCTGCGCCGCGATGGGCGGTTTGGCGGCGTAGCGGGCGGCCCACTCGAACGCCGTTTCCAGCAGCGACCCGGGCGGCGCGACCGCATCGAGAATGCCCCATTCGAGAAGCTCCCGGGCATGGATGCGCTCACCCCCGATGACCAGGCGCTTCGTACGGGACGGGCCGGCGATGCGCACGATGAGCGGCAGGCCCTTCCACATCAGGTTCACGCCCAGGTCGATCTCGGGATATTGCATGAAACAGTCTTCGGCGCCGATGCGCAGGTCCGCCGCCGTCGCCAGCACCGCGCCACCGCCCAGGGCCCCGCCGTTCCAGGCCGCGATGGTGATCTGGTCCATGTTGTAAACCGCGAGCGTCGCCCGCTCGCCCATGCGCATGTGGCGCCGGTGTTCCAGCAGGCTCTCCGGCGACGTACCGAAACCGCCGAGATCAGCGCCCGAGGAGAAGTGCCTGCCGGCACCGGTGAAGATCACCACGCGTGTCTCGGCATCGTCCCGAAACGCGAGCGCGGCCGTTTCTATGTCTGCCAGGTGGGCGTAGTTCAGCGCATTGGCCTTCTCGGGCCGGTTGAACTCCACTACGGCGATGTGGCCGTCCCTGCGGACTTTCAGGTTTTCGTATCGTTCGTTCATCACTGTCCCGGTACAGGCTATTATCGTACCCGCACCATTATTCTCCAGACGAGGATTCGATGACATTGCAGCAGGTAGCCGACCTCCGGGCGGAAGGCGATGAACTCCACGCCTTTCTCGATACCATTCCTGAAGATCAGTGGGCTCGTGAGACGCCGTTCAAGGCCCGCACCATCAACTGGGTCGTCAAGCATCTGCACGATGCCGACCGCTGGGCCGTCCACTCGGTAATCGACCCGGAGGGATTCCGGGCGTGGCGGGACCAGGTCACCAGCGTCCCACTCGACGACCCGGCGCCCGCGCAGGGCCGGGCGTTGCTGGAACTCTGGCGATCCTACTTCGTGCAGTTGTGCGATGCACTCGAAGCCGCCGACCCCGACCTGCGGGCCCCCTGGTTCGGCCCGGACATGGGCATTCGCATGATGGCGACGGCCCGCCAGATGGAGACCTGGGCGCACGGCCAGGACATCTACGCCCTTCTGCAGGTAGGGCGCGAAGCGTCCGCCCGCATCCGTAACATCTGCCACATCGGCGTGCGCACCTTCGGCTGGACCTTCGTGAACCGCAAGCTGCCCGTGCCGGAGCCGGCACCATACATCCGGCTGGACGCCCCGTCCGGTGCGGTCTGGGAGTGGAACGCGCCCTCCGAGCAGGAATGCGTGGCCGGCTCCGCGGTGGAGTTCGCCCACGTCGTCACCCAGGGCCGCAACATCGCCGACTGCAACCTTGCGGTCACCGGCCCCGTTGCGAACGCCTGGATGGCCATCGCCAAGTGCTTCGCGGGGCCGCCCGAAGACCCGCCGCCGCCCGGCCACCGGGCCTGGTAAGCTGCGCCTCTACGGGCACCATTCTCCGTACAATCGCGCGACGCCGGCACCTGAACATCGGTCCTCAACTCCAGCAACAGGGAACCGCAGCCCTGGCTGCCCGATGGGTGGTTTTCGCCGGCATTCTCTCGGCCACGGGCTATCTGCACGCCGCTCCCGAGATCTATCCGCCCCCACGCGAGGGCATCGAGCCGGCGGTTGCCACCTTGAACGTGGACGCGACGACGTTGCACCGCGGGGCCGGGGG
>JAPOON010000454.1 GCA_026713405.1 Gammaproteobacteria bacterium | reverse complement strand
GTACCGCCGTGCTCGTCGGGCTGAGTCTCTTCGTGATGGCGGCGGCGGTCCTCTTCACAGGTTCGGTGTCCGGCGCGCTCGCCCTGCTCGTCGTCTGCTGGACGTTCTCCCGGCGACTGACCGGGCCCGGCCGGCGCCTGGCGCGCACCGTCCTGACCGCCCTGCCCCTCGCTGCGCTGGCCTGGGTCGGTTTCGCCGCGGTGGGGACGGAGGTGGCAACGACCTCGTGGTCCGACCTCGGCGGGCGGCTCCCCATCTGGCGGGACACCGCTCGGATCGTGGGTGATTTCCCGCTCACCGGCACGGGCTGGAACACCTGCGGGATCGCCATGCTCGCCTATCAGACCACCCGGCCGCAGGTGCACGTCGTCGAGGCGCACAACGAGTACCTCCAGGTCGCCGCCGAAGGCGGCCTGCTCGTGGGGTTGCCGGTCCTGATCGCGCTCGTCGTGTTCATCCGAGAAGTGCGCGCCCGCTTCCGGCAAACGGAGGACGACTTGCGGATCCACTGGCTGCGGGTCGGCGCGGTGGCGGGACTGATCGCGCTTCTGACGCAGTCGCTTGTGGACTTCAGTCTCCAGATGCCGGGGAACGCGGTGCTGTTCGCCCTGCTCGCGGCGATCGCAGTGCATCGCCCGCCACAGCCCCCGGAACCGGCCGAAGGAACGACCCCTTGCGGGTAGCGTTCGACCTCGACGGGGTGCTCGCGGACTTCGCGGGGGCCTACGCGGCGGTCGCCCGCCGGCTGCGGCCCTCCGGATCGGAGAACGTGTCCGAAGAGTCGCCGGAAGGCGGCCTCGAACGCCGCGTCTGGCGCGCCATCGAGACCACCCGGGACTTCTGGACGACGCTGGACCCGGTCGAGCCGGAACTGATCGGCCGCCTCCACGACCGCACCGTCAGGGGCCGCTGGGACACGTTCTTCGTGACGCAGCGGCCGCCGACCGCGGGCGACTCCGTGCAGCTCCAGACCCAGCGCTGGCTCGTCGCCCAAGGCTTTCCCCTGCCGGCGGTCATCGTCCACCGGGGCCCTCGCGGGCCCCTCGCGGCCGCGCTGGAGCTCGACTTCCTGGTGGACGACACGGTCGAGCACTGCGTGGACGTATTGGAGCGATCGCGCGCCAGCCCCGTGTTCGTCTGCCGCGAACCGGACTCCGCGCGCCAGACGAACGCGAAGCAGCTGGGAATCGCGGTCTGCCGCAGCACGACCGGGGCACTGGCGCGCCTCGTCCAGCCGCGAATACGCGTCGGGCCCGCCTGACGGCTGGTAGGCTGCCGCCACGGCGCAGGCCATGGAGACGGATGCGGTGAGCGACGAGCTGAAACACCAGGTCAGAGAACACTGGGAGCAGGAAACCTGCGGCACGCGATACGGCCACGGCGAGGACAGGGAGGCGTATTTCGACGAGATCTACCGGTCACGTTACGAGCGGACGGACTATCTGCGCGAATTCGCCGGATTCGCCGAAGCGCGGGGCAAGCGGATCCTCGAGATCGGCGTCGGCGCCGGAAGCGACTTCCGAAGCTGGCTGGAGAACGGCGCAGCCGTGACCGGGATCGACCTGACGGAGGCCGCCGTGCGCCTGACTGCCGAGCACCTGAAGGTAAAAGGGCGCCACACCGCACCACACGAACTGCGAAGGG
>JAPOON010000453.1 GCA_026713405.1 Gammaproteobacteria bacterium | reverse complement strand
GAGCGCGCGCAGGCGTGCTTGACAGCACGTTGAGCACGCGGCGGGAGTACGCCCAGTGATTTCGCTGCTATTGACGGCCGCAGTAGTTCATTCATGAATAGGTCGGGCTAGACTTTCTGGATGATCTGCTGCTGGACATCGTTGATGTCCTTTACCAGGGCGGACATCAAACCCACTTCGGCCTTGTACTTCGCTATTTCAATTTGCATCTTGAACTCGTCGGCCGGATTGTCGGGATCGAATTTGTCCACCATGTCTCCGATCTTGTCGCCTTCGTCGGCAAGTTGGGAACCCATGGTGTCGGCGACACCGCCGATCGTGAAGTCTGCTGCGGTCATTTCTTGTACCTCTCTTCAGGTAGATTGGTTGTGGAAATCAGGAACTCGCCTGTTTGATTTGACGAGTCCTGGTGGAATTCGTTCCCGTTACATTGATGTATAGCCTGATCCGCCGCGATAAACGGGTTTCATGCCTTCCGAAATCATGTTTTGGAGCCCGGGTACGCCCTTGAGCTTGTAACCCGGCAGTCCCGTATTCATCTGCTGCATTTCGAGGTTGCCGGTGTTAAGTGTAAAGTCGCAGCGCGCGGAGCGCCAGCGCTCCATGTCCTGGTCGACGGGCGGCAGTTCGCCCCGCTTTTCGTCAACCACCGTGGCGAGAAATTTCACTTCGGCATCCAGTTGCCCGGTTCTGTCCTTGCCGCTCTTGCAGTTGAACAAGGGCGTCTCGCCCATCAACTGGCTGACAAGGGCCAGCCGCGACACCATCTTGTAGGGATCGCCGTCACCCTTCCTGTAGCCGCCACCGGCCCAGATCGCCTTGAGTTGGGCACCGGCTTCCCTGAGGGCCCTTTCGCTCGCGGCCAGGTGGTCGATCTCTTTTTGCGTGCGGTCGATCCTCTCCCGGATCTGCGGCGCCTCCGGAAGCTGCGGGTCGGCCGCGAGCATGCTGCTCAGGTTCAGGCTCCGTTCCCCCAGCCTGGCGCTGCGTTGCCGCATCCGCTGCAGCGTCGTCCGGGCGTCACCGCCCAGCCCCCGATCGTCCGGGGGTCCCAGAAGCCGGGTCAGTTCCGGATCGTTCTCTGCCATGGCGAACCCCCAGCCCATCAAGCCTCGTACACCCGGCCAATGCGATCTCACGGCCAGGTCACCTTTCCCCAGGCCGTGGACCGCGCCGGCGTTAACGCCGAAGTTGAATTGCCGCACCTTGATGTTGCACGTGACGGTGCGTTGCTGACCGGTCTCGTCCCGCACGGTCAACGTGGCGGGCCCGGCGCCGGCGAGGTCGGCAAAGGCGGTGCGCTGGTTGCGCAGCATGGTCTTCTCGTCTTCGTCTGAACCCTTCAGCCGATGCCGGATGGCATCGGGCGTGAGCATCGAGATGGAGGAGAGGTCGAGATCGACCGTTTCGCCGTCCAGGGCTCGCCGGAATTTTTCCGGATCGGCGATCAGGGCGGCCGCGGCTACCTCCCGTGCCATGTCCTTGCTGGCCTGTTCGCGCATCTCCCTGGCGGCCGTTGCCGCCTCCTGCGGAAAGGT
>JAPOON010000452.1 GCA_026713405.1 Gammaproteobacteria bacterium | reverse complement strand
CGCCATCATCATCTGACGGGCGTCGAGTTTGCGGGCGAACAGCACGGGCAGCAGGTCCTTCGCGAGAGCCGGGTCGACGCAATGCTCCTCGATGGCCAGCATGCGGTCCTCGTGATGGCCGATCAGGTCGCGCAGCCGCTGGCGGACTCCCTTGAACGGCAGGTTGTGCGCCGGTAGCACCAGGGTGTCGTCGGGCGTGTCGAGGAAGCGGTCGTGTGAGTCCATCCAGGCCTTCAGCGGGTTGGCTTCCGGCTCGTTGGGGAAGACGCTGACGTTGGAGGTGATGACGGGCAGGATCTGGTCGCCGGAGATCATGATTTTCAGCGCATCGCAGTACAGGCAGGCGTGCTCCGGCGAGTGGCCGGAACCGACCATGATCCGCCAGTTGTAGCGCCCGATGGTGAGTACGTCGCCGTGTTCGAGGCGCCGGTAGCCCGAGGGCATGCCGGGCATGCTCATCGTGAAGCCGGAGCGGCCCTTCCACATGCCGAAGAGCTCTTCGAGGTAGTCTTTCGACATGCCAGCGCGCCGGTAGAACTGCTGGCCGAGCCAGGAGGAGTGATGGCTGCCGTCGCTGGCCGAGAAGGAACGGGCCTGGTAGTACTCGGTGCGGGTCATGTAGAGGGGGCAGCGGAACTCGTCGGTGATCGCTGCGGCCTGGCCCACATGGTCGGGGTGCATGTGGGTGCAGACGACGCCCTTGACGGGTCGGCCGCCCATTTCGCCGCGAAAGAGTTCGCGCCACAACTCGAAGGTTTCGGGGTTGCCGAGGCCGGTGTCCACCACCCACCAGCCGCCGCCGTCCTCGAGCAGGTAGAGGTTGATGTGATTGAGCGAACCGGGCATCGGCATGGTGAGCCAGCGCACGCCGTCGGCCACCTCCACGGTGGTGCCGGGCGCCGGGTGTTCGGCGTAAGGGTAGTGCAGTTCGCTCGCCATGGGGCGGGCAGTGTAGCCTGCAAAGTCCGGCAACCCAAGGTGCGTCAAGACCCGTCGGCCGGCTGGCGCCCATCCGGCGACCCGTAATTGAAGGACACAGTATGAGCAAGACAACTGAGACGCAGCCGGATGGGCGTGACTCCATGCGTCCGGAATACGATTTCTCCAGTGCGGTACGGGGTGTGACAGCGCGCCGGTACGCCGATGGCGCGAACGTCGTGGTGGTCGCCCCGGACCTCCTCGACGTATTCCCCGATACCGAGACCGTAAACGAGGCATTGCGCGCCCTGGCGCCGATGCTCCGCCGCGCCGGCACATCCGGTTAGGGTAGGGGCTGCGATCAGCGGGAGCCGCTGGCTGGTTTCCAGGCGCAGAATTGCTTCAGGGTGGCGATCCATTCGGGGTTTGCGTTCAGGCAGGGCGCCAGGGTAAACGTTGAGCCGCCGGCGGCAAGAAAGGTTTTCCTGCCGGCGATGCCGATTTCTTCGAGCGTTTCAAGATTGTCCGCGATGAACGCGGGGCAGGCTACCACGAGGTCGCGAATGCCCCGATCGGGCAATGTTCGCAACTCGCGGTCCGTATAGGGCGTAAGCCAGGGCGCCCGGCCTAACCGGGACTGAAAACTGACACCGTAGCGATCGGGGCGTACCTGCAATCGCTGGGCCAGCAATGCCGAAGTCCGGTAGGCCTGGTGCCGGTAGCAGGTGGCGTGGGCGGGAGACTGCACTTCGCAGCAGTCGGCGCGGCGCAGGCAATGACTGCCGGTCGGGTCCGCCTTGCGAACGTGGCGTTCGGGAAGGCCGTGGTAGCTGAACAACAGGTAGTCCCAGCGTTCGGGAAGGTGGTTGCGGATCACACCGGCCTGAGTCTCGAGGTAGGTCAGGCTGTCGAAGAAGGGGGGAAACACATTGAGGACCGCGCCCGGGGGAAGCGCTGCCCTCGCGGCTTCGATGCTGGTGGTGTGGGTGGAGTCCGCGTGCTGGGGATACAGGGGCAGCAGCAGGATCTCTTCGGCGCCGGCCGCGGCCAGTTCCGCCATGGCTTCTTGAATGCCCGGGCTGCCGTAACGCATGGCCAGTGCCACGGGCATGTCGAGCACATCGGCCAGGGCGTCCCGGCAGAGCCGGCTGTAATGCAGCAGCGGCGACCCGGTGCCGCTGCCGGCCGCGTCCCAGATGCGGGCGTAGGCGCGAGCGCTCGTTTGCGGGCGAAACGGCAGGATCAGCAGGGAGACGATCAGGCGGCGCAGCAGGGGCGGAACGTCCAGCACGTGGCCGTCCATCAGGAACTCGTTCAGGTAGGCCGCCACGTCCCGTCTCGCGGGCGATGCGGGCGTGCCCAGGTTGACCAGCAGGATGCCTCGTTTCACGCTGTCCTCCGAATGTCACGGAGATGTTAGCGATGCCGGCGGCGGCTGTCTGCCAAACAAGCAAGGGGCATTCCCGCTACAATGCGCCGCTTTCCGGTCGCGGTACAACGGGGCAATGCCCTGGCCCGACGGAAAAGCAGCGACCGGGTGCGGCATTGACTTGTCTGTGAACCTTGTCCGCGAACAAGAGGAATAAGCGGGGCAATGCCCTGGCCCGACGGAAAAGCAGCGACCGGGTATGGTATTGACTTGTTTGTGAACCTTGTCCGCGAACAAGAGGTAGGTATAAGCGGGGCAATGCCCTGGCCCGACGGAAAAACAGCGACCGGGTGCGGCATTGACTTGTCTGTGAACCTTGTCCGCGAACAAGAGATATAGAGGAAGCAATGTCTCCGGGAATGCGCAGATTCGTCCTATTCGCCCTGGCGCTGGTCGGGTCCTGGCTGGCCGGGCTGTACGTAGAGCCAACCTGGACGGTCGAGCGCATCGCCCTCGATGCCCGCATGGACGAATCCGGAGGGCTCTACTACCGGTTGGAGG
>JAPOON010000451.1 GCA_026713405.1 Gammaproteobacteria bacterium | reverse complement strand
CGACGCCGTCGAGCCACGGAAGGTCGCATTCGGCCAGGTCGACGAAATCCCGCACCAGCATTTCCCGGTTCTCGCCCAGGTGGTAGGGGCCGTGCTGGTGCATGCTGATCCTGCTCTCGCAGGCAACCAGGAAGGCATACTGCGCGGCCGATGCGGCAAAAGCCTGGGCCGCTTCGTGCAACGGCTCCCCGGGTTCGCAGTCGTACATGTCCGCGTGAAACACCTGGATCTGCCGCTCGGGAAGTATCTGGGTACGGTGTCCGCCGTCGGAAGCCGTGATGTGGCCCGAATTGCGGCGCCATGAAAGCTGGAAGCGTTTCCAGAAATCGACGATGTAGATCAGGTCCTCGGCTGCATCCTCCGGCCGGATGAGCCCCATGTTGATCTGCCACTCCCGCCCGAGCAGGTAGAAACAGGGCAAGCCCCACATGGAGGTGGCGTGGGCCTTGGAACCCATGTTGCGCGCACGGTCGCCGAGTTCCTCGGCGGTCATGACCGTCTCGATCTTCTTGAGCAAGGCGGGATAGCGATAGAAGGCGTTCAGATAGGACAACAGCATGTAGGCCGGCACCGGAAACAGTTTCGATTCCTGCACGGTGCGGGTTACGCACAACCAGTAGGTCTGGTCGCCATTCGTCTGCAGCAGGTGGTTCGTTTCGAGCAGTTGCGCATAGTCTGGTTTCATGGGGAGATCTCCGCTGGCCGGGCTTCGTGGGTTATTGGGAATGAACGCGCCAGATGTTGGCCGTGACCTCGCGTCCGCTCTGGTAGTCGTCGGTGTTCTTGGCGCGGGCCGTGGATTCCATGCGTACGCTGTCGCCTTCCATGATGCCGTGCACTTTCGAGTTCATCAGGCAGGGGATGCCGTACTCGCGGGTGAGGATACCCAGGTGCGAACGTACCGTGCCGCCGGCACAGATCACGCCCTTGAACTGCTCCAGAATGGGCGCCGTCAGCGTGCCGCCGGAGTCGTCGATTACCGCTATGGTGTTTTCCGGCACGCCTTCGCTCAGCCATTTCAACACCCGGTTGGTGGAGCGCACGTAACGGGCGATTCCGACGGTGTCCTCGGAGTAGCTCACCACGTTATCGCCGACGCCCCGCAGCTCCAGACCGTCGCTGTCCGGCTCGCCAACTGGCGCTTCGGGGTCTTCGAAACAGAAGGTGTCGAGATCGTCCTCGGTGGTGCCAACCGCGGGTTTGTAGGCATCGGGACGCTCCTGCGGAGAGATGGCGGCCGACCAGTCGTATCGATGGCCCGCATCGATCAGCATCTTTTCGACCGCCCGGAAATCCTCTTCCGTAATCGTCTCCAGCGATTCGCCGAATACGAAGTCTTTCCAATCCTTGCCGGACTCCTCGAACCGCGCTCGCACCACCGCCTGCACGGCGGTGTTGATGGCGGTTACGACGCTCGACGGTGACTCTGACTCGAACTTGTCTACATCACTGAAGATTTTCGACATGCGCGGATCCTTGTTTTGTCTTCGTTTTGCTGTGCGGACCGGATGGCGATAAACACCAGAACGCACTCCCTCTACCGCGCAGAAGTATACAATTCGCTCAAAAGTGTTACAACATTGTAGTACAATTGCCGCCGGGAAATTTCGCGTTCCCGAGGCGCTGTCACTGGGAAACGGGAGGACATGAGCGCACTGGCCGATCACCGGATTTTACTGGTCAATGACGATGGCATCGATGCGCCGGGAATGCGCGTTCTCGAAGCGGTTGCACGACAGCTCGCAGAGGAGGTTTTCGTTGTCGCGCCGGAAGAGAACCAGTCCGGGGCTTCGCACTCACTGTCCATCGGAATGCCCGTGCGGGTGCGCAAGGTCGACCGGTATCACTACGCCGTGACGGGCAGCCCTGCGGAATGCGTCATGCTGGCGCTCCACGAGCTGCTCACCGACAACCGGCCGACGGTCTGTCTCGCGGGCATCAACAGGGGGCCCAACCTGGCGGACGACACGGCCTACTCGGGAACCATCGCCGCTGCCCGGGAGTCGACCCAGCTCGGTGTACCGGCGGTTGCGATGAGCCAGGTCTTCGTGCCCGGCGAGAAGAACTTCGGTCTCGGCGAAGACCGAAGGATCCATTGGGAGACCTCCGAGCGCTGGGCGCCGCCGGTGTTGAAACGCCTGCTGGCGACCGCCTGGGACGACAGCGTGTTCATGAACCTGAATTTTCCCGGGGTGCCGCCCGACCAGGTGCGCGGCCTGCGCATCACCAGGCAGGGGCGGCGCCCTCCCGGATGTTACGTTCTGGAGCAGGACGAGGACGCTGCGGGCGAGCCCTACTACCGGATGCTGCTGGCCTACGAAGACGGGTCGCCGGGCCCGGATTCCGATATCAAGGCGATTGCCGACGGCTATATCTCCCTCAGTCCGCTGGGCCTGGACCTGACCGCAACGGAAAGTTTGCAAACGCTGGCTGAAGACATGGACGACATGGACGAACTGAACGATCTCCGGGATCGGGCGGGTAGCGAATCGGGGGATTCCGGCTGAATATTCCATGAATTGTACTATAATCCTGTATGCTAATTTGTTCTGTGGTTGGCGTTCGGCTCGCGCCCAAGCCGGCCGTCTACGACCTTTGCGGTCTCTTTGGTGGCATTGGTTCGGCCTGGGGGTAAGCGGCGCGGATGGGGCCCGCGGGGCGATGCGAGGATTGCGTGAGGGCGCCCTGACGAAACCTTGCCAGGCATCGATTGACGTGGAAAGGGGTCGGCGATGAGCAGACTGCGCTATCGGATTTCCCACTGGTTATTCACGCATCGCCCGCTGGCGCTGTTGCTGATCGCGGTTGCGACCCTGGTGTCCGCGCTCGGGCTGCCGCGGGTGCAGATCAAGACGATATTCTCCGACCTGCAACCCACCGGACATCCTTTCGCGGAGACCTTCCGCGATCACCCGAACTTCGGCAATCCCCTCACCATCCACATGATGGTCAAGCGCAAGCAAGGCGACATCTACAACACGGAAACCCTGCAGAAAGTCTGGGACCTGACCCGTGACGTCGACCTGGCGCCCGCGGTGGACCACGACCAGATCCTGTCGATCACCACCTCAAAGGCACGCTATGCCGCGGCCACGCCCTTCGGCATCGACATGCGTCCGCTCATGGACAGCACGGTGCCGCAAACGCCCGAGGAGATGGAGGAATTCAAGCAGCGCGTTGAACGCTCCCCGAATTCCCGGGGGTTCCTGGTCTCCGAAGACGCCACCGCCACGCTGATTCAGGCCACCTTCATCGAGCACCGGCTGGATTTCGGCGAAACGTTCGAATACGTGAACGGGCTGGCACACGCCGCCAGCGACGCCGACCACGACGTGTTTCTTGCGGGCGAGCCTGCGCTGGTGGGCTGGGTGTACCAGTACCAGACGCAGATGATCTGGATCTTCGCCGTCACCCTGCTGGCGCTGTTCGCGGCGCTGTTTCTCTACATGCGCAACATCGCAGGCGTAGTAACGCCGGCGATTACCGGCGTGGTCTCCGCCATCTGGGGTTTCGGGCTGGCCGGCTGGCTCGACCTGGCGGTGGAGCCGCTGCTGCTGCTGGTGCCGCTGCTGCTCGTGGCGCGCGCGTTCAGTCACACCGTTCAGTACATCGAGCGCTTCTACGAGGTACTTCACGTGGTCGGCGACAAGGAGGAAGCGGGCAGGCTGTCGCTGCGGGTGATGATGGGCCCCGGCGTACTCGGGATCATCACGGATGCGACTGCGATCCTCCTGATCGCCCTTGCACCCATCCCCGCAATGCAGCGCTTTGCACTCTTCGCCGGCTACTGGGCCATGATTCTGCTGCCCACATCGGTTCTCCTGGCGCCCCTGATCCTGTCCAGGCTGCCCGTGCCCAGGAATCTGTATTCGATCGTATCGCGAGACCTGAGCCTGACGGGCGTGCATCAGTGGATGGCCAGGGTGCTGCGCCGGGTGGCCATGTTGACCACGGGGAAAAGCGCCGCCTATACGGGCTTCGCGTTGCTGCTGCTGGCGGGAATCTCCATCTACAACGGCCTGCAGATCAAGGTGGGCAATCCGGTGGAGGGCAGTTCGCTGTTGTGGGAAGACTCCGAGTTCAACGTGGCGGTGCGCACCATCAACGACAACTTCCCGGGCGTGAACACCCTGGAACTGGTGCTGGAGTCGAAGGAAGGCGAAACGCTGGAAAAGACCGCCCGCAAGGCCGGCCCGGTACACGCCATGCTGGCGCTGCAGGACCACATGGAACAGTCCGCGCATCCACCCCGGGCGACCCTGTCGTTCGCCGACTACCTGAGCGAGGGCGGGCGCCTCTACAACGGGGGCGATCCCCGCTGGAATCCCCTGGACACCTCCGACTGGGCGACTCAAGCCGCCGCGACGGCCGCGATGATGGGCAGCGGGCCGAAGGCGTTCAGCCACGTCATCGACATGAGGCAACAGCATTCGACCGTGTCGCTGTGGTACCGCGACAACAAGCAGGAGACGGTCGACGCGGCGCTCGCCAACGCAACGGAAGCCGTGAACGCGGTGGGCCTCGACCACGAGCAATTCAGGATTCGCCTGGGCAGCGGCACGATCGCGTTGCAGCAGGCGGTGAACGACACCGTCCAGGGACACTACTGGGTCATCGTGGGCGTTCTCGGCTTCCTGATGTTCGCGCTGTCGGCGGTGGCGTTCAAATCCCTGGTGGCGGGCTTCATATTGCTCGTGCAGGTGAACATGGCCAACTTCGTCATCATCGCCATGCTGGAAGCCCTCGACCTGGGCCGCGACATCAATTCACTGCTGGTGGCGGCCATGGGCATCGGCGTGGGAATCGACTACGGCATCTACCTGCTGGCGCGGGTCTGCGACGAGTACAAGAATCAACAGGGGGACTTCTCCGCCATCATCCGCGAGGCCACCACCACGACCGGCCGGGCGATCGCCTTTACCGCCACCATCATGCTGATCGGCATCCTGCCCTGGTACTTCCTGTCCGGGCTCAAGTTCCTGGCCGACATGGGCCTGCTGCTGGCCGCGGTTATGGTAATCAACATGGTCATGGCGCTGTTCGTGCTGCCGCTGCTGGTGTGGTTTCTGCGTCCGTCATTCGTCGGCCGCGATGACCTGCTGGTCAGCGAACGCGTGGATCTGGCGCGTGAGGCGCAATCCGCACGTCAGAGCGACGGGGCCGATTCACGGGAATGGGGAGCGAGCAGTGCGGCTACCTGAAGACTACCGGGTGCCGGCGACGGCGATCGGCCATCAACGAAGTTTGGCGCCGATGATACTGCTGATTCTCTCGCTCACCGCCGCCGTTGGCCTGCAGGCCGAAACGGCGCTTCGCTCCATCACCATCGTGGCCGACGGTACGGTGCACCGGCCGCTCTACGGCATCGACTTTCACGAGGATCTCCGGCGCGGCGTCGCTGTCGGTGCCCGCGGCACCGTCATCACGAGCGACGACGGGGGAAGGAGCTGGGTTCCTGAAAAACTGGAAACCCCGCTGTCGCTCATCGATGTGGCGATACAGGGCGCCCCCCGCCTGTCCGTCGGCCAGATGGGCAGCATCTGGGTCAGCGACTCGGGCGAAGCGTGGCGGGCCATCGAGTCCGGCACGGAAGAGCGCCTGATGGCCGTTGACATGAACGCGTCCGGCCTTGCGATCGCGGTTGGCAGCTTCGACCTCATTCTCCTGTCCTACGACGGCGGGGAAACCTGGGAAGAGTCCCCCCTGCAACTCGCCCCCCATGTCGAGGGTTTTTACGACCCCCATCTTTATGACGTTCAGGTCAACCCGGACGGGAGCGCCCTCATCGTGGGCGAATTCGGCCTGATCCTTCGTACGACCGATGAGGGGCGCAACTGGGACATCGTCCATCAGGGCATCGCCTCGCTCTCGGGTGTTCACGTGCGAACGGACGGAACCGGTTTCGCCGTCGGCCAGGACGGCGCCGTGCTGCGCACCACCGATGGCGGACAGACCTGGACGGGCCTGGATACGCCAACCAGCGGCAATCTGCTGGGCGTCTGGTCGACCGAGGACGGCCAGGCGACGGTGTCGGGGATGCGTTACATGATCGTCAGCGACGACGACGGGGAAAGCTGGAGACCGGTAACCGACGCCGAGGTGAACACCAACTGGTACGGAAAGTTGGTGGCCACCGACAGCGGCTTCATCGCGGTCGGCCATTCCGGCCGGGTGATCAGGGTCGCGCGCGCGGAACGCCTTTAAGCAGTTGGCGATCAACCGCTTTCCAACGACGCGGCGGCGCGCTGAGCGAGCTCCGAAATGCTAGAAGCCGATCGAACAGGACCTCCGGAATGCGCCTGACCCGCTTCGACCGGGACTACAGCCGCCGGCACTTTCTGCGCCAGGTCGTCCAGGGGTCCGCCGCGGCCGGCGTTCTCGCCCCCCTGTGGCCGACCATTGCCGCTGAAGGGGACATCTCCGCCGCCTATCCGGACGAACTGCTGTCGCTCGACGAGTACACCGGCGGCAAGCTGAGTACGGGAGACGTCATAACCGCCGACAATGTCGAGCACGTGCGAAGCCTGCTCGACGACATCAAGTATCAGCAGATCCGCGACATGGGCCGGCAACTGGGCACCGCCCCAACCACCACCGACATCATGCAGCTTTCCCCCTGGGACTATATCGAGGCGACACTGCGCAACCAGGGCAAGGCGCGGTTCGATGCGTCAGGCAACGTGGTTGTCGATGACGGCAAACCCTGGATCGGCGGCAACCCGTTTCCGGATGCGAAGACCGGGCTGGAACTCTTCGCGTCGCTCACGTTGAGTTGGGGGCGGCACGACGCTTCACTGTATGCGGTGAGGGAACACGATCTGTCCGTCGAGGGAGTAGTTCAGTATCAATACGACACGGTCTGGACGGAACTGGCAGCGGTTGCCCGGGTGCGCCTCGACCCGAAGCCCTACTGGACGGGGCACGAAGACAAGTTGCGCTACCAGAGCGTATTTTTTCTCTATCCGCACGACGTGGCGGGCACCTCGTATTTGAACATCTGGCCGTACGACCAGAACAAGTTTCCGGAATTGCTGGGCTACCTGCCGGCGTTCAAGCGCATACGCGTCTTCCCCACCAATCAGCGGTTCGAACCGCTCATTCCCGGCGGCACCCTTTATCTGTCGGATGCCTGGGCGGCGGGCGATCCGCTGCACACCTGGGGCAACTACCGTATCGTCGACCGGGGCCCCTTCCTGGCCGGCATGTCCGGCGCCTGGAATGCCGATCACCCCAACTGGGAGCACACCACCCACGGCGGCCCGAAAGGCGACACCTTCTGGGATACCACCGTGGAACTCATCCCCGAGGCGATTGTGGTCGATGCGGAACCGCTCCTCTATCGCCGGGCGCCGGTGAGCAGGAAACGGGTATGGTTCGATGCCAGGACCGGCCTGCCGCTGGCCATGAACACCTACGACCACAAGGGCGAGGTGTATCGAAGCTTCGACGGCGCCTACTCCGTCTACCGGAAGGGCGACAAGGCAGTCATGGACGGGCCGCACCCATACTGGTCCTGGTCGCACGTGCACGCATTCGACATTCAGACGGGTCGCATGACACGGCTCGAGCAGGTCAGGCGAATCCGCGGCGGTCATCGGACGCGGGTCAACGACCCCGACATATACGACCAGTACATGACCAGGAACGCGTTGCGCCGATTGGGGTATTAGCCTCAGCCGCATGAGGCAAGGGCTAGTTCGAGGAGCCTGCCGCCTCGAGAACGGTCACTACTGCAACGGCCGTGCCACGCCCCAGAACGCCGCCTGCATTTTCCGCCAACGCGACGCGGGCACCTGTTACCTGCCGCTTTCCGGCACGGCCCCGCAACTGGTCGGTGAGTTCGACGAGCTGTCCGGTTCCGGTAGCGCCGATGGGGTGACCCCGGCTCAATAGTCCGCCACTCGGATTGACCGGCACCCGGCCCCCGAGCCGCGTTGCACCATCGTGCAACAGGCTCGGAGCTTCGCCACTGGCTGCGACCCCCAGTTCCTCGAGCACGATGAATTCAGCGGGTATGGCCGCATCGTGCAGTTCGATCACGTCAACGTCTTCCGGCCCGATTCCACCGGCCTCGTACGCCTTCGCCGCGGCCCGGGCCACCGCATCGTCAGGGCCCTGCTTGCGGCCCGTCTGCATGGCACTCGCCCGTACACGGACCAGGGACCCGCCCGCCTTTCGAGCCATCTCCCGCGTACCGAGAACCAGCGCGGCCGCGCCGTCCGAGATGGGGGAGCACATGAACAATGTCAACGGGTCGACGATCGTACGGCTGGCCAGTACTTCCTCGGCGGTTACCGCCTTTCGGAACTGTGCGTTGGGATTGAGGCTGCCATGAAACCGGTTTTTCGCGGCCGCGGTTG
>JAPOON010000450.1 GCA_026713405.1 Gammaproteobacteria bacterium | reverse complement strand
TCTCGCCGAATTTGCCTACCGATTCAATCGGCGCTACGAGTTGGCCGATCTCGTGCCCCGTCTCGTCTATGTTGCGGTGCGCACCCCGCCCTTGCCCGACCGGCTCCTAACTCTGGCTGGAACTGCTGGGTAATCAGGTTTCCTTTTGGGCCTCGCTCATCGATTCGAGCACGGCCTTCTGCTGCCAGTCCCAGTGCGTCTCGCCCTCGACCCGGACGTATCTGCGCTGCTCTGCCTTGCCGATCCAGAGCGCTTCGAACCGCTTCTGGTACGGGTTCGTCTCTTGAGCGGCCGCTGCACGGTAGCCGCTAATCACGGCGTCGTACCAGCGCTGCGCCAACTCCTCTTCTGGTAGGTCTGGCGTGATCGACTCCATGCCCTGCATGAAGGCCTGCTGGTAGTAGTGAATCTTGAGCGCGGAGGTCCTCTCTTCCCCGTCGATCCTCCCGCCGCGCTGTTCGAGGAACTCGGCCATCGTCAGGTTGCCGAGGGAATAGGCCATCGCGACCGGACGCATCCCAGTCCGTTCCTCCACGGCGCTAACGTCCGCACCGCGATTCACGAGCGCCTCGACCACGGCCGGGTTGCCGTAGGTGATCGCCCTCTGCAGGGGCAGAGTGCCTTCGCCGCAGCCCCTATTTGGATCGGCCCCCCGTCCGAGCAGTTCCTGGACGACGCGGTAGACCCTGGGGTTGGCCTGCTCCACCGCGAGGCAGAGCGGCGTCCGGCCCTCGCTGTCGCGTGCGTCGAGGTCGCCTGTGTGAGGAATCGCCTCCATTGCCGCCCGGATGTCGCGGTTCGCCAAGGCCTCGTGAAGCAGGAACGAATCCGCGGACCGGCCGGTCTGGCAGAAACCTGCAATGACGCACAGCGCTAGCAACGCCGAGCTGCCTCCGTTGGGAATTCGCATCTTCGTTCGTTTCCTCCGAGCCGCAAGCTGCGGTCCAAAACGAGACAATGAATGCCTGAGAACGCCATCTTTATAATTGGCATCCGTGGCCGTTGTCAAGCTGGCTCCCCCTCTCGCAGCAATTCTCAGGATGGAGCCTCCGGCTCGGGTGGAGTGGCGCCGGCGAGCGCTTGTAAGCGCATGTGAGTAGGCCCTTACGGTGCAATCGGGGTGGCCGGGCACCGGAGCCGGGCGGCTTCGCCGCATGTCAGCGGCAATGCCACGGTCGCAAGCCGCGCGAGGCGCACCTGTGTCACTGGCCTCCGGCAGGATCCGCTGGCTGTTTGGCTGGCAGGTCGCGTCAGGAGGGCGCGAACGGGGCCGCCCGGGGACCGCTACCTGCCCGCCGAGCTCCCCTACACCTTCGAGGAAATCCTCGGCCGCGACCCGCCCGCCACTGGGAGGACCCCTCGCCGGACCGCTGGTCGGCCAGCGTCAAGCGCAAGCTGCTGGGGGTGTTCGGTCCGGAGCTGTACCTGCCCGACCTGCCCAAGCAGTGGCGCGCCAAGAGCCCAGTCCTGCTGCACTGACCCGCGCTAGGCTGAGGAGACGGCTTCCGCCGCTGCGAGTGGTGCCGCCAGTCCGGCATCTGGAGTGACGCAACAGCCGAAAGCTGCCGGTCGGTGGCCGACCTGCTGGCGGCGGCCGCCGCGCACAGCTCACACCCCGACCGCGGAGCGGCTGCACGGGTGGTCCGACCAGTACGCCGCGAGCGACGCGCTCCGGATTCCGGGGTGCCCTAGGCCCTCCCCGCCCCTCGCGGAGGCCGTCAGCGGCTTCCTAGGGCCGGTTTTTTCGCCGGTCCCGGCCGAAATCGCCGTTCTTGGCGTTTGGTGCCGGATTCGGCCGAAATCATCGAGACCCGCGCCCTCCCGGCAGGGAGCCGCACGTAATCCTGTCGGACCGGTAGCGTTCTCTCGCCGCTAGCGCGCACTTGCGCTTGGTCTCACCCGCGCTGGTGCATTCATCCACGTACTTACTGATGACCGTTGCCACGCGCGCAAGGCAATCCGCGTGCTCGCGGCCGGGGTGCGCCCCGACGCTATCTCCTGCGCCACCGGTCGCGTCCGGCAGGGAAGCTATCCCGCCCGGTGGGGGCGGAAGGGGTGCAGACACCGGGCGGGATAGATTGCAGCCGGCCAGAATACCTAGGAGTGCGCTAGCACTCGCAGCAATCTTCAATCGCTTGATCGTAAGCATCCTGCGGTGCGTCCAATCTTAGCGCTTGCGGCCGGATTCGGTGTGCCCTGGGGGGGCCGGGCGGACGGATCGCTCCAGGCCGGGCTGCAGATCGCGCGGCAGCAGGCCGAGGAAGAGCATGAAGAGAACCTGGGGGTCGCCCTTCCGAGGATTGTCGAGCGCTTTCGGCTGGCCAGGGGGCAGCTCGGCAGGGCCGCGGGGGCGGCGGCGGGAATTGTGGGGAGGGAAATGGGGGTTGGGTG
>JAPOON010000449.1 GCA_026713405.1 Gammaproteobacteria bacterium | reverse complement strand
GTGTGCCGCAGTGAGGCGGGAAGGACCAAAAAGTATTTGTTTATCAAACGGTTAAGAGAACTTTGGGCGACTCTCCGAACCCCTATAAAACACCTGGTTTGCTCATTCCACGTCAGCGCGCCGGCGTGCCGGGTTGGACGGTGCTAGTCGAAAACCTCGGCGTAAACGCCTTCGTTGAAGCCGACGAGCAGGGTGTCTCCCACGCGCAGGGTGGGGGCTCGCAGGTTGCCCGTCGAGCCGAGCATTGCGGTTACTGCCGCGTCGGAGAGCCTGTCGGCGCCGGTGAATTCCTGCAGCTTTCTGCCCTTGGCGACGTGCGCGGCGGTGGCGGCTTCGAGTAGCGCCACGGCATCGCCGCGTTGCAGCTTGCGGCTGGCCGGGACGGTTTCGGCCACCTCTATGTTTCTCGCCTCCAGGAACTTGGAGGCCCGCTTGCAGCTGGTTCAGCCGCTACGGAAGTAGTACCAGTCAACCCTTGTGGCGGCCATGTCGCTTGATCCTCATTGCAGCGCGCTCATGCTGCCATCCCGCTTGGGCAAGATCAATTTCCCCTGCTATGCTCGCCGCCTCATCGGAGTTAGAGGTTCGAGAAACGGTCATGCACTCCGTGTTCGTCGTGCTGCTCGGCATCGCCGGAATGTGCTTCGGCTGGTTCGTCTACTCGCGGTTCATCGCCGAGCGCATCTATCGGCTCGACCCGGATTTCGTGACGCCGGCCCACGAGTTCAACGACGGCGTCGACTTCGTACCCACCAACAAGTACGTGCTGTGGGGCCACCACTTCACCTCGGTGGCAGGTGCCGCCCCCATTGTGGGGCCGGCGATTGCCGTGTACTGGGGCTGGGCGCCGGCGGTTGCCTGGGTAGTGCTGGGCACGATCTTTTTCGCCGGCGTGCATGATTTCGGGGCGCTGTGGGCGAGCAACCGCAACAAGGCACGATCGATTGGCGTGCTGTCGGAGTCCGTGGTGGGTGCGCGCACGCGCAAGCTCTACATGGTAGTGGTGTTCCTGTTGCTGTTGATGGTGAACTCCGTGTTCGGCGTGATCATCGCGCGGGCTTTCGTGAACACGCCGAGTGCGGTGTTCCCGGCCTGGGCCGCCATCGTCGTTGCGCTGGTGATCGGGCAACTGCTGCATCGAAAGTTCAATCTCATCGCGCTTTGCATCGGCGGGGTGGCCGCCCTGTATTTTTCCGTTTATGTCGGCGATCTCATGCCCCTGGAGTTGCCGGCGATGTTCGGCCTGGCGCCCCAGGCCAACTGGATACTGATTCTGTTCCTGTACGCGGCCGTGGCCTCCATGCTGCCGGTGTGGGTGCTGCTGCAGCCGCGCGATTTCATCAACGGCGTTCAGCTCTTTCTCGGATTGGGGTTGCTGTACGGGGCGGTGTTCCTGGTGATGCCGGACATTGCTGCTCCGGCCTTCAACGACCGGTTGAGCGAGAGCGCGCCGTCCATCGTTCCCCTGCTGTTCGTCACCATTGCCTGCGGGGCCGTTTCCGGGTTTCACGGCATCGTTGCCTCGGGCACCAGTTCCAAGCAGCTCGACCGCGAGCCGGATGCGCGTTTCGTCGGCTACCTCGGCGCCATCGGCGAGGGGTCGCTGGCCCTGGTCACAATCGTCGCGGTTGCCGGCGTGACCCTGGCCGCCACCACCGAAGAGTGGCACGCGATGTACAGCGAGTTCGGCTCGGCAGGGGCGTCCTCGTTCATACAGGGCGGGGCCAGCCTGATCAGTTCCGGTTGGGGGCTGCCCCTTGGGGTTGCGCAGACCTTGCTCGCCACCATGGTCGTGCTGTTTGCCGGCACCACGATGGATTCCGGGGTGCGCCTGCAGCGCTACATCATCCAGGAGTGGGGTGAGATCTATCGAGTCCCCCTGCTCGGCAACAATGTGCTCGCGACCGTGGTGGCCGTGGGCACCTGCCTGTTGCTGGCGTTTGGCGCGGGCGGGGCGAGCGGGGCCGGGGGGCTGGTGCTGTGGCCATTGTTCGGTTCGACGAACCAGATTCTCGCCGGGCTGACACTGCTGGTGATAACCGTGCTGCTGATGAAACTGGGGCGGCCCGCCTGGTACACCATGGCGCCGATGCTGTTCGTGCTGGTCATGTCCTTCTCGGCGGGGGTGGTGACCCTGAATCAGCTTTTTGCCGCAGGCAACTATCTCCTGGTCGGAATCGGGGTGATCGTGCTGGGCACGAGCATTCTCGTCATGCTGGAAGCCGCCTCGGTGATCGTGTCGTTGAGAAACGGCGCTGCCCGACTCGCGACGGCGGCCGGTGCGCCGGGAGGTGAGGAAGCTTCCCGGCCCGACTCCGCTGATGGACGTTAGCCCGACCTATTCAGTGCGCCGTGCAAAGGTGCACAACCTTAGTGGGTGCGAACCCCACCCGGCAAGAGTCGTTCCAGCCGGTAGCAATCGGAACGGCCGTGGAGGTAACGAACCGGTCGAAGCTTCTGGTGTAGAGGG
>JAPOON010000448.1 GCA_026713405.1 Gammaproteobacteria bacterium | reverse complement strand
TTGCCCGCGAACAACGGGTTTAACGGGGCGATGCCCCAGCCCGACGAGAATACAGTGACCCGGAGGGAATTTGGCTTCTTTGACGATCCTGTCCACGAACAAGAGGTCTAACGGGGCTACGCCCCCGCCCGACGAGAAAACAGCGACCGGGAGGGAAGTTGACTCAATTGACAACCTTACCCGCGAATGAGAAGTCTAAACCGCAAACCCCCGACAATCTGGTGTTGCGGAGCCGGTTGCGGACACGGCCGTGCCTTCCGGGGATAATATCGCGCTTTACGGTCCACGCTGCGAAGGGGCAAACTCTTCATGTACGAATCGAAAAACGTCCTGGGCGAAAAACTCGAGACCTGCAGTTCAAGCCCGCTGACGGGCTTTTACCGGGACGGCTGCTGCAATACGGGCAGCGAAGACGCCGGCGTGCACACGGTCTGCACCCAGGTCACCGAAGAGTTCCTGGCCTTCTCCAAAGCGAGGGGCAACGACCTGAGCACGCCCCATCCTGAACTCGGATTCGACGGGCTCAAGCCCGGCGACTGCTGGTGCCTGTGCGCGCTGCGCTGGCTGGAAGCCTACCAGGCCGGGGCTGCGCCGGTCGTATTGTTGGCCTCCACCCATGAGGCGACCCTCAAGCACGTTCCCCTGGCGCTGCTGAAGGAGCACGCCCAGGATCTCCACTGAATCAAGGCGTGCGGGCGCTGCTACAGTTTTCCAACCCGGGACGCTGAAGCGCAAGGAGCAGACGACCAGGGCGTCGAATGCTCTAATCCGAGCGTGCTGCGCCTGCCGACACCCGATCCTGCCCGGCATCCGGCAAGGCGATGCCATAGATGTCGCGCGCGGCTTCCCTGGAGACCCGGCCATCCAGCACGTCGGCCAGCACCAGTTCCGGATCCCGTCGCTCCGGGGGGCCGTATCCGCCACCGCCCGTCGTCCAATAGCACAGGACCTCGCCGCTGTTGATGGGCGCCAGGATTTTGCCCGGAAGCGATTCACGGCTGCCGTCGGCGCGCACGATTTCCGTGCGGCAGCAGGGTGCGCCCATGCCGCCGGCCACGCCCCAGGGACCGAACTTGTGCCGTTCGCGCCGTAGAGAGACGGTGCCTTCGCGGGCCAGCCACTCGAGTTCCACGCGGTAGCCCAGGCCGCCGCGCCAGGTTCCGGGGCCGCCGGAATCGCGCCACAGTTCCAGCCGGCGGTAGCGCACCGGCAGCTCGTTTTCCGTCATCTCCACCGGTACGTGGTAGACGTTGCAGATGTCGTGATCGGTGACATCGATACCGTCCTTGTCGGAACGCGCGCCCATGCCGCCGCGGTAGGGGCCGCCGAGTACGCCGACGAAACGGTTGCCGGCGGCGTCAAGGCCCCCGATGGGGATCACGGAGGTCTGGCCGCACCCGGCCGCGGTGAATCGTTCCGGCGCGGCCTTGGCCATGGCGCCCAGCACCGCATCGCCAATCCGGAACACCGTCACCATGCGGGCGTTCACCGGGGCGGGGAACTCGGAATTCACCAGGGTGCCCGATGGGAGGTTCACCGAAACCGGGCGATAGCAGCCATCGTTGTCGGGAGCGGCATCGCCCGTCAGTATCCGCACGGCCCAGTAGACTACCGCCAGCGTTGAGGACCGAACGCTGTTGATCGCGGCGGAGACCTGGCGGTCGGTGCCCGTGAAATCGAAGTGAAGGTTCGAGCCACTTACGGTCAGCGAGACTTCGATCCGCGAGGGTTCCGCGTCGGGCGAGGTGCCGTCGTCGTCGAGCCAGTCCGTGAACCCGTACCTGCCGTCCGGAATGCGCTCGATGGCGGCACGGGTCAGTCGTTCCCCATAGTCCATCAGTTCCGCGGTCCCCGCCGACACCGCCCCGGTTCCGCCCGCTTCATGGACGGCCCGCAGGCGTTCCTCGCCCCTGCGGCAAGCCGCGACCTGGGCACTGAGGTCTCCCCGGACATTGTCCGGCGAGCGGCTGTTGGCGGCGAGAAGATCAACCACCTCGTCGTCCAGAACGCCGGCCCGCGCCAGCCGGATCAAGGGTATGCGCACGCCCTCGGCCAGGTGATCGTAGGCTGCGGCCGAGGTGCTGCCGGGCGCCGAACCGCCAATATCCTGATGGTGAACCATGGTGGCCACGTAACCCACCAGGAGCCCCCCGAAGAATACGGGAGAGGCAACGCAGATGTCCGGAAGATGGGTGCCGCCCGAATAGGGATCGTTGACGATGTAAAGATCGCCCTCCGCGGTGCGGGCGGCAGGATACCGGGCGGCAATCGCCCGGCCCAGTTCGCACAGCACGCCCAGGTGCACCGGGATCGCGCAGGCTTGGGCAATCGTTCGGCCCTCGCTGTCGAATACCGCGCAGGTGGCATCCAGGGCTTCGGTGATGATCGACGACCAGGAACTGCGCAGCAGCACGAATTCCATCTCGTCGGCTACCGCGGTAAGCCGCCCGCGCAACACCTCGAGCCCGACGGGGTCGAGCGCGGCGCCGGGTTTCGGGTCAACGTTCACGCCGGCATGGTAGCAGCGTCCCGCATCAGCGTGGAGCGATTCAACAACAGGGTGCTGCCGACATCGCCAGCTACGCCGATCAAGGACAAATGGGGTCAGGTTCAAAAGGAGGAGGCTGCTCCAATCGAACGGGGATGTGGGGCAACCGGAGAAAGAAGTCGTGTATCTTCAATGGACCCAACGGTCGCCTGAGGCCGCATGACCCTGTCGCGCCGAAGATTGATGGAGTCGTCAGCCCTGCTCACGGCGGCTGCCCTGGGCAGGAGCGGAGAAGCCGCCGGTACTGTCCCGGCACCGCAAACCGCCCGTCGGCGCCCCGGGCCGCGCGGCACCAGGCCGAACATCCTGTTGGCGGTGCTTGACGACGTGGGTTTCGGCGACCTTGGCTGCTACGGATCTGAGGTGCCCACGCCATGCATGGACCGCCTCGCCGCCAATGGATTGCGCTACAACAACTTTCATGTGAGCTCACTGTGCGCGCCGACCCGGGCGAGCCTGTTGACGGGCATGAACGCCCATGCCGCAGGAGTTGGCAACATCGCCGAATGGAGCCGCGACCATCCCGGCTACCGCGGTTGGATACGCAACGATGTACGGACGCTGGCCGAACTGCTGAACCCGTCGGGTTACCGCAGTTACGCCGCGGGGAAGTGGCACCTGTCTCCTGTCGCTGAGCGGAATGCGACCGGTCCGTTCGACCAGTGG
>JAPOON010000447.1 GCA_026713405.1 Gammaproteobacteria bacterium | reverse complement strand
GTCGTGGTAATCGATGCGTATCGAAAACGGCGCCTGGCGGAGTTGTACCGCACCGTGCTCCTCGAACTGGCGGAAGAGCGCGGCCTGGTGATCAAGCCGACCCAGCAGGCGCTGGTGGCGCGCCTGCACGAGATTCCGGCCATGATCCTGGTGTGCACGACCGCACCTGCGCCGGAAGGGGAGGTTGCCGCACAGGTGGCCTACTACGGATCAATTCTGCCGGCAGCCTGGTCACTGATGCTGGCGCTGCGGGCTCGGCAACTCGGCGCCACCTGGACGACGCTGCTGTCGTCACGGCAGGCCGAAGTCGGCAAGATCCTGGAGATGCCGCAGGATGCGGTGCTGACCGTCATGTTGCCGGTCGCCTATACGAAAAACGCCAGGCTCGCCCGGGCCGAGCGCGCGCCGGCGCGCCAGGTCACTTTCTGGGATACGTGGGGAAACGAAGGGTAGCAGCGCGTCAGCACCTCGGAGTTTTCAACCCGGTGCGCCAAAAGCGCGGGGCACAATGCCGGACGCGGCAGATTCGTTCCGTGCAAGGGCCGGAGCGCGAATTGCTGGAGGTCAGCCGGGTAGAACGACCGTTGCGCTGCCTTCGAGCGGGTTCGCGGTTCCCTCGCGTTGCAGCCAGACATCGCAGTCCACCAGGGTTTCTCCGGCCTCTTCGCGTACGGCGGTGATCTTGCCCCGGGCGGTGATGTGGTCGCCGTCCAGAACCACCAGCGGAAAGCGCATGATCAGCCGCCGCAGGCAGCGCGGCCCGGCCCAGGCGTGCAGCATGTTGACCATGTAGCTCAGGCCCAGCGGCCCCTGGTTGATGGTGTGCCGGCCGAAGCCGAGTTGATCGCACACTTCCCGGTCCCAGTGCACCGGGTTGGGGTCGCGCAGGATGGCGGCCATGGTGCGCATGCGCTCGGGGCGCACGCTCGGCATCACCCAGGGAGGAATCTCGTCTCCGACTCGGACATTCATGGCCGGCTCCTGTTGTAGTGCCAGGTAATCGTGGTGCGCGCCGCATGGCTGCCGGCGGGGTCGTGCAGGTCGAAGCGGAACTGGATGCGGTCGAAGGTGCGTTCGTCCTCGGTACGGCGGTCCGCCTCGGTGATTTCGGCGCTGATGCGGTAGAGCACCTCTTCCTGGAGAGGTTCGTAGATCTCCCAGTCGTAGCTCTCGATGCCGATCGAGAAATCGGACTCGGCCTGCCCCAGGGCGAACATTTCGCCGATGCTGGTGTTGGCGCCGAGAATGGGCATGTGGAACAGAGCTACCGGGTGGGCGAGCCCGTCGGGCAGCGGTTCGGCGCCGGTGCACTCCGTCAGCAGGAAGTTCTCCCAGTGGGCGATGGTGTATTCGCCGCCGGGGAAGCGGTGGCCGACCAGGGCGCGGATTTCCTCCACGCCGGGTGCGCCCGCCGGGGCGGTGGGTTGGGTGTTCTTCATCGGCAATCCTGCTCCGGTTCGAGGCAGCGCTGCCGGCCCGCCTTGATCTGCGGGGCGGCCACTCGCGGGTGCGAGCCCGACGCGGCACTCATCGGTGGCGCTATTCAAACCGACCGGGAACAGCACAGTCAACGCCGAATGCCAGTCTCGAACCGGTGTCGCATCTGGCGTATCGTGGCCGTTTCGGCTGCGTAGCTGACATGCAAACCACCCTGATCGTCGGCGGCGCCCGATCGGGAAAGAGCCGGCGGGCGTTGCAACTTGCCCTGGAGACCGAGGGGGAGCGGATCTTCATCGCCACCGCGGAAGCCTCGGATGCCGAGATGGCCGAGCGCATCGAAAGTCACCGCGCCGAACGTGGGGCTGGGTTCAGAACACTGGAAACGCCGCTGGAACTCCTCGATGCGCTTGCAGCCGAGGTATCCCCTGACGCGGTCGTGGTCGTCGACTGCCTGACCCTCTGGCTGTCCAATGCAATGCACCATGGCCGCGATGTACGTGCGCAGACGCGTGCGCTCACCGCCTTTCTGGCGGGCGCGCCCGGGTCGGTCATCCTGGTTTCCAACGAAGTGGGCATGGGCCTGGTGCCGGAGACGCGCCTTGGCCGGGATTTCCGGGATGCCCAGGGCGAATTGAACCGGGAGGTGGCCGCCGTTTGCCGACGGGTGGAGTTCATGGTCGCGGGGCTGCCGCTGACGGTGAAGCCGGCCTGACTGACCGGTGCCCGCTCTCATCGCACGACCAGACATGCTCCTTGCGCGTCGGCCC
>JAPOON010000446.1 GCA_026713405.1 Gammaproteobacteria bacterium | reverse complement strand
GGCGCCCTCCCCTGCGGTGGGTGGGTGAAGCCAAAGGACGGCCCCGACATGTTTCCCCCCCCGCGCCCGCCACTGGCGGTTACCCAGGTGAACTACGTGGGCGAACCCTACGGCCTGGTCGTAGGGGAAACCCTGGCGGCCGCGCAGCAGGGCGCCGAACTGGTGATGACCGATTTCACCGAGTTGACCCCGGTCGTGGACCCGGGGTCCGCGGCGGATTCGGAAGCCATTCACGAGGGGCTGGACAGCAACATCGTCTACGACTGGGGGCTGGGCGATTCGGAAGCGACAGACGCGGCACTTGCGGGTGCCGCGCACGTGACGCATCTCGATCTCACCAACAACCGCCTGATTCCCAACGCCATCGAGCCGCGCGCGGCCATCGGCGTCTACGAGGCCGCGAGCGGCAACTACACGCTGTACACGACCAGTCAGAATCCCCACCTCGAGCGTCTGGTGCTCTCTGCGTTCGTGCAGGTGGCGCCGGAGCACAAGTTGCGCGTCGTCGCACCCGATGTGGGCGGCGGTTTCGGGTCGAAGATTTTCATCTACCCGGAAGAGACCATCGTGCTCTGGGCAGCGGGCAAGCTGGGCCGGCCGATCAAGTGGACGGCGCACCGCTACGAGTCCTTCCTGACCGATGCGCACGGGCGCGACCACATCACCCAGGCACAACTCGGCCTCGACCGTGACGGGCGCTTCGTGGCGCTGAAGGTAAGCACCACGGCCAATATCGGCGCCTATATTTCGACCTTCGGCTCGTCGGTGCCGACCTTCCTGTACGGCACCCTTCTGGCAGGCCAGTACAAGACGCCGAACATCTATGTCGAGACGCTCGGCGTCTACACCAATACCTGCCCGGTGGATGCCTACCGGGGCGCGGGCCGGCCGGAAGCCACCTTCGTGGTGGAGCGCATCGTGGAAACCGCGGCCCGGGAACTCGGCCGCGACCCGGCGGAACTGCGGCGCCTCAACATGATTCAGCCGGAAGACTTTCCCTACGAGACTCCGGTGGCGCTGGTCTACGACACCGGCGACTACGAGGCAAGCCTGGACAAGGCGCTGGAACTGGCCGACTACGGGGGCTTCGAGGCGCGCCGGCGCGCATCTGCGGCGACGGGCAAGCGCCGGGGCATCGGCTTCGCCTGCTATATCGAAGCCTGCGGCATCGCGCCTTCGCAGCTCGCCATCTCCCTCGGGGCCGGAGTGGGCCTCTACGAGAGCGGCGAGGTACGGATCAACCCCACCGGTTCGGTCACGGTGTTCACCGGAGCGCACAGCCACGGCCAGGGCCACGAGACCACCTTTGCCCAGGTGGTGTCCGACAAGCTCGGCATACCCTTCGACGACATCGAGATTGTCCACGGCGACACCGGCCGCATGGAGTTCGGCCTCGGCACCTACGGTTCCCGGTCGCTGGCGGTGGGCGGCTCCGCCCTGATCGTCGCGGCAGACAAGATAATCGCCAAGGGCAAGAAGATCGCCGCGCACATGATGGAAACCACGGACGACAACGTCGACTTCGAGGACGGCACCTTCTCCAGCGGCAACCACCAGGCGACGATCCAGGAGGTGGCCTTCGCCTCGTACGTGCCGTCCGACTATCCCGAGGACCTCGAGCCCGGGTTGTCGGAGAAGGCATTCTACGATCCCAAGAACTTCACCTACCCGGCGGGAACCCATATCGCCGAGGTGGAGGTGGATGAAGAGACCGGCGTGGTCGACCTGGTGAGCCTGGTGGCGGTGGACGACTTCGGTGAAATCATCAATCCCATGATCGTCGACGGCCAGGTGCACGGCGGGCTCGCCCAGGGCGCCGGGCAGGCGCTCATGGAACACGGCCGCTACGACGATTACGGCCAGTTGCAGACGGGCTCCTACATGGACTACTGCATGCCGCGGGCGGACGACCTGCCCGACTTCGTCGTCGACACCACGGTGACGCCCTGCACCCACAACCCCCTCGGGGTGAAAGGGTGCGGCGAAGCCGGGGCCATCGGCTCGCCGGCGGCCATCGTCAATGCCATCTCCGATGCACTGGATGGCCACAACATCGCCATGCCCGCCACCTCGGAGCAGGTCTGGCGCGCGCTTGGGGGGAAATAGATGTACCAGTTCAACTATGCGAAGCCCGCCACGGTGGCGGAAGCCGCGACGCTCTACGCGAACGCGGAAGATCCGGTCTATCTCTCCGGGGGCCAGACCCTGATACCGACAATGCGGCAGCGGCTCGCCGCACCCACGGACGTCATCGACCTGTCCGGTATCGATGCGTTGAGCGGGATCGCCGTGGGTGACGGCAAGGTCACCGTCGGCGCGTTCACGCGCCATTGCGCGGTGGCGGAGTCCGCCGCGGTGCAGGCTGCCATTCCTGCCCTGGCGGACTTGGCCGGCCGCATCGGCGACGCCCAGGTGCGCAACTGCGGCACCATTGGCGGGTCGGTGGCCAACAGCGACCCTGCCGCGGACTATCCGGCCGCGGTGGTGGGGCTCGGCGCGGCGGTTCACACGGACAAACGCAGCATCCCGGGGGACGATTTCTTCAAGGACCTGTTCGAGACCGCCCTGGAACCGGGCGAGATCATCACCTCCATCGAGTTCCCGATTCCCGACCGCGCCGCCTATCGGAAGTTTCCGAACCCGGCCTCCCGGTACGCCGTGGTGGGCGTCATGGTCGCTGACTTCGGCGGAAAGATACGTGTGGGTGTCACCGGTGCGGGTGCCTGCGCTTTTCGCGCGCGCACCATCGAGGACATGCTGAACGCCGACCTGAGCGCATCGTCCCTCGATGGCGTGGAGGTGCCCGATGCGGGTTTCAACAGCGACCTGCACGCCTCCGCGGAATACCGTGCCCATCTCGTTAAAGTAATGGCCAGGCGGGCGGTGTCCGACCTGCTCGGTTGAGCGGGTTGAATTCCCGGAGAGTCGCATGGCGGAGGAGTCTCCGGGACCCGGGGCGCTGGAAGGGATTCGAGTCGTCGACCTGACCACGGTGCTCATGGGGCCGCTCGCAACCCGAATGTTGGGAGACCATGGCGCCGATGTGATCCAGGTAGTGGCGCCTGCCAGGGCGGCTTCGATACGCGCTGACGGGCTCAGCATGGGCAGCACGGCACTGGACACCCAGCGCAACAAGCGCAGCGTTGCTCTCGACCTGAAATCAGATAGCGGCAAGCAGGCGCTGTGGGCGCTGATTTCGACTTCCGACGTGCTGGTGACCAACATGCGGGCAGCGGCCCTGGCTCGGCTGGGCTTTTCCTCCACGGACGTGCGTGAGCGTCACCCGGGGCTGATCTACTGCCTCGCCAACGGCTATGGCGACAACGGCCCCTATGCCGACCGCGCGGCTTACGACGATGCGATTCAGGCCATTTCCGGGTTTGCCGCCCTGTCGGCTCGAATTACCGGCAAGCCCGCCTACGCGCCTTCGGTAATCGTCGACAAGATCTGCAGCCTGGTCATCGTTCAGGCGGTTCTGGCGGCGATTCTCCACCGCAGGGAGACAGGGCATGGCCAGACGATCAACGTACCCATGTTCGAAACCATGGCCGCGTTCAACCTGGTGGAACACTTCAGGGACGCGGCACTGGTTCCACCGAAGGGGAAGATGGGCTACGCACGCCTGATCAACCCCGAGCGCCGTCCCTATGAGAGCGCGGACGGCTGGGTCGCCATACTGCCCTACACGGACAGCAACTGGCGGGACTTTTTCAACATCATCGGTTCGCCGGAACTCACGCGGGACCCCCGATTCGCCACCCACGCCTCGCGCATCGAAAACGTTGAGGCCCTGTACCGTGTCGTCGCCGAGTCCGCACGATCGAGATCCACCGGGGAATGGCTCGAGCTTTGTGACCGGCACTCCATTCCGTGCAACCCGGT
>JAPOON010000445.1 GCA_026713405.1 Gammaproteobacteria bacterium | reverse complement strand
GGCGGGGCGCTCCAGGGCGGCGATGCCGTAGCAGACCCCCGCCATCCACTGGCCGTTGACGCGCCGGAGCGTGGCCTGCACGGGCTCCGCGTCCGGGTACGGGTTGCCGCCGCACCGGCGCAGCCGGAGCCAGCCCAGCCTCGGGAAGTACAGCCGGCCGCCCCGGATGCGCACATCCTGCGGGATCGTCACGCTGTCGCGGCCGCGGCGCTTGAACCGCGGGCGCCCGGCCTCGCCCCGGAAGAACCGTTGCCAGGCGTCGGCCTGGTATTTCAGGGTGTAGCGCACCGGAACGTACGGCATGGCCTGCAGCCAGGGTGTCACCCGGCGGAGTTGCGTGAACGCCTTGCCGAGCGTGAAGAACGTCGGCGACGGCGGTCGCGCGCCGCACATCCGCGCGACGTCATACAGCTGCTCCTGCTGGTCCAGCATCTCGTTCCAGACGAACCGGCAGGCGCCTGGCGGTCGCCGGACGGTCGAACAACACCCGGTAGACGATCTGGCGATGTTCCACGCGGTCGGGCATTTCCGTCACCGATGAGCGGGTGGTTGAGCTGAGCCGAGCGGGTGGCGGCTGTCGCATGTGTGTTCTTTCGAAACAGAACAACAGTGCAACCCCATGGCAGCGGATACGACGATGTCAACCCTTCGATATAAGCCCCCAATAATTCGCGAAGCGTCGCATCGTCGACTTGGTCCAGTCGGGCCAGTGCCGATCGAAACACGTCCGCGTGCGCGCGGGCTGCGCATCGTACCAGTTGCAGGGGGCTCGGGCCGCGCCGGGATCCTTCCGACCAGTACACTGCCCCCCGGCCGCGCTCCGCGTACCAGCCGATGCGCTCCTCCTTCAGCAAGCGGACGCGCCTCTCATCCCGAAGTTCGCGGCCCAACGATGACGCGTGATCGAAGGACGGGGCCACCGCCACCTGCGCGCCCGGCCGGAACAGCAGTCCCCAGTTTTCGTGGTGACGGTCAGTGTTTCCAATCAGGGCATCGATTACCAGATAGTCCGCAATCTGCCTCTTGGCGTGTTCCGCATCTTCCGAGGGGCTGATTACGGCGTCGATAGTCTGCAGGATTCGCATCAGCGTGTGGCCGGATTGCCCGAAGCGTTTGTCAGGATCGTACGCGTCGAGGATCGCATCGAGCAGCTGGTTGCCGTGAAGCAAAATCCCGCCGCCGGCTGTAAACGATTCCGTTGCTGTCCCCTGCTGCCCCCGGAACCGGGCCAACTCCACGCGAGCGTACGAAACCCCGAGCGCACCGGCCACCTGCTCCGCAAGCTTCTCTGCCCAATGCTCGCCGGTGCTCCGTTGCGGGTGCTTGAAGAGCCAATTGGACCCGTTTGCCTCCGGTTCCCGGTACCAGAACTTCGCCTTGCTCCCCATTTCCTCAGGTTGTCGCACCCATTCCGGCTCGACGTCCAGGAATGGATATGCACCGACCATGAATTTACCCGCCGGAATGCGACCCTTCGCGGACACGAGGGAGATCAACCCGGAATCCCGCCGGACAGCCGAGACGGGACAGCGATCGTTCACCCTCCATCATGGACCGTAGCGGCAACATAAGAAAAAAGACCATATGTTCTATCTATGCACGTACTATAGGCATGTCGAGGACGATCAGGCCGCCCTCGATGGCATCGGGGCCGGGGTTGCACCTCAATCCGGATGGCAACGAGCAGGGCCATCCTGGCCCGCCGCAGTGAAACGAGAACAACCCGGAAGGTAGAGCGCCCCGGCTCCTTGCATCGGCACTATCTCCGCATGGCGGGCGGGGCGCAGAATGACCACCCTCCCCTACCCCCCTGGTTCGTTCGTGCCAACAGGACGCCGTGGCCACGCCGCTGCCCGTCCCTCCCCGCCCTCGGCTCCAGTCCGCGTACCGGCAGGAGGCTACGACGCACTCGAATCAGGGGATCGCGACGTTCCGCGACCGCAGCAGGTTCTCGAACGCTTCCAGCCCCAGCGCCTGCAACGAGCTGTCTTCATCAAGCGCAACCTGTCGAAGCGCCTTCCGCATGTCAGGGCTCACATGAATCACAATGGCCCGTGTCGACCGACGGCTGGGCCGCGGGTACGACGCGCGCGGCGGTTCGACGACTTCCGATACTGCCGGTGCCGGCGCCGCGGCCGCACGACCGGCGCTGTGGACGGCGGCCGCAAGATCAGTCTTTGGTCTCGCCATGAGAAGCTCCCTTCAGCTCGTCATAGATCCACGCATACAGCGCGCGGAGTTCGTCTGCCGCCTTGCCTCCCGGCGCCAGCTCATCGGCCGATAGCCCTTCGGTGAATGC
>JAPOON010000444.1 GCA_026713405.1 Gammaproteobacteria bacterium | reverse complement strand
CGTGGATGCTGAGGCAATTTGTGTTCACGGCAAACGCACGCCTGACACCATGAGAGAAATCACCAGGGAGGAGCGACAGCACTACGACCGCCACGGCGTCGTGCACCTGCCGGGCCTCCTCGACGACGATCGGCTCAAGCGCCTGGAAGCGGCGTTCGCCGAGGAGATATCCGCCGATCAGACCCAGGTCAATTTCGTGGATTTCAAGGCCCTCGCGACGCTGATCGAGGCGAGCGGCGCCGAGTTCGTCACCCCCGGGGTCGCAACCGCAACGGGACGTTTCTGCATCAGCAGTTTCAACTGGCGCGGCTTTCCCGCGCTGGCCGCCCTCTGCTGCGGTCCGCCGCTGCCGGAAACGGTCGCCCGCCTGATGGGGTCGTGTCGTATCAACTTCTACGGCGAGCAACTGTTCCTCAAGGAAGCGGGGTCCCTGCACCGCACCGCATTTCATCAGGACATGCCGTACTTTCACGTCACCGGAGACAAGTGCTGCACCGCCTGGGTACCGCTCGACGCCATTCAGGCTGACAACGGCATGATGGGATACGTCAGGGGCTCTCACCGCTGGCCGACGCATGCAGCCAACGGGTTCGTAACGCAGACGCCCTTGCCCGGGTCGTCGCTTCCACAGTTGCCTGACATCGACGGCGCGGCAGGCGAATACGACGTCGCCTACTATCCCGCGCAACCGGGCGATGTCATTGTCCACCACGCCAATACCGTGCACGGAGCCACCGGCAACTCGTCCCGCCGGGACCGCCGCGCAATCTCCCTGCACTACCTCGGCGACGATGTCCGCTACCGCGAGCGCGAAGGCGCGGCACTGGAGGCGGGAAAGTCTCCTGCTCTCGAGAACGGCGACCTCATGGACAGCGCGGAGTTTCCACTGGTCTGGACGAGCGGCGAGGGATACGTGGCGCCGCCCTGATTGAACGCACGGCGCAGGGCCGATCCGGCCCGCCATTGGTCAGGCCCGTCCGCCTCGGGTATAAGGAGAGCGTTCAACCTGGGGAGCGCGGAGGGGTCGACCCTCGCAAAAGACAGCCGGGCAACGGATCCAGACGGAGACCGCCATGGACCAGTCACGCCGGACGTTTATCGAGCAGGCAGCGGGAATTCCGGCGCTGGCCGGATTGTTGGGGGTCGGGGCGTCCGCGGTAGCCGCACCGGCGGCTGAAACGGGCCCTGGGGAGGGTGCGGGCGATGAAGGCGATTGGCGCCGGGTGGCGGGGGAATTCCTGACCGCCCCCAACGTGGCCCACATGAACACCGGCACCCGGGGCGCATCGCCGCGCAGCGTCATCGAGGCGCAGTTCAACGCCATCAGGGGCTACGACAGCGATTACCACAGCTACGCCACCCATACCTGCAACGCCGAGTTCCGTGCGGGGCTGCGAACCAAACTTGCCGCCTTTGTAGGCTGCAAGCCCAATGAGGTGGCGTTGACGAACAACACGACGGAGGGCATGGCTTTCGGCACCCTGGGCCTCGACTTGCGTCCGGGCGATGAGATCGTGCACACCAACCACGACCATCCCAGCGGCGTCCAGCCCATCAACCTGTGCGCAGCCCGGCACGGCATCACGCCCGTGGTGGTCGATCTCAAGGGCGATGAGTTTCATCCGCCGAAGAGCGCGGACGCCATGGTCGCAGCGTTTGAAAAGGCCATGACGAAACGCACCCGGCTGATCAGTTTCTGCCACATCAATTACACCGACGGCTGCGTACTGCCGGTACGGGAAATCTGCGGACTGGCCCGCGAGCGGGGCATCCTCACCCTGGTCGATGGCGCCCATCCGCCCGGCATGATGAACCTGAACATTACCGAACTTGGCTGCGACATGTACGCGGGCGCAGGCCACAAGTGGCTGCTGGCTTCCATGCTCACCGGCTTCTTTCACATCCGTGAAGACGTTCAGGAGCGGATCTGGCCCCTCGTCTATTCCGGCCCCGTGGCGGGGCGCAACATGTACGGCAATTCGGTAGCCGGCACCGCCAGCGCCGAACAGGCGGCCACCGCCGCCCGCTTCGAAATGCGCGGTTCGATGAACTTTGCAGCGCTGGCCTCCCTGGATGCCGCCCTCGACTTCCACCTTGGCCTGACCCCGGTTGCCATCGAGGCCCGCGACCGGTTCATGGCCGCCCGGGTGATCGAGGGCCTGCGGGCAATAGACGGTGTCCATGTCCATGTCTCCAGCGACCCGGCGCTGAGCTGCGGCCTGGTGTCGTTCCACATCGAAGGCGTCGAACCCAAGGCAGTGAACCAGCGCCTCTGGGAACGCCACCGCATCTATATCCGCGACGTTTCACATCCGGAAATCAATTGGAACGTCAACCGGGCCTCGCTGCACGTCATGGTGCATGGCGGACATGTGGACACGTTGCTTGGCGCTGTAGAGGAAATCGCCGGTGAGGGAAGAGCCTGACGAGGAGTTGATCGTCAATGCCACCCGGGTTCCGCACGCTATCGATGATGTCGTAGTGACCGCGTTCTACTCCGCCACGGGCATCACCAACCTGATCAGTCTGCCGTAAGCTTCCGACTCGGCTGTTGTCGGCATCACGTCGATTCCGTGTTGCACCAACTGGCCGATCTGGCGCGTATACGGCTCAAGTTGGCTCTCATCGTAACCCGCCACTGCAACCAGTATGGCGCTGCGTGCCGCTGGATGTTTCCCGCCCGCTTCGATCAGCGCTGGCAGGGCGGCGGCCGGCCGAGACAGGGCCAGGCCTTCGGCTGCCCGGACGACCGCGGCAGAAGCACCGACATCGGTACCCGGATTTCCCAGTAGCGAGATGCGAAACGCGTTTGCAGTCTCCGAGGTGAACTTGCCGGTATTGAGAAGACCGAGCGTGGTCAGCGCAGCGTTGCTCGCCCTGTCATTGTCCTTCATGTCATACAGGAACTGCTCGACCTCGGAATCTCCGGGCCAGTAGACCGACAGGATTTGCGGGATCATCAGCCATGAAGGAATACGCTTGGACAATTCGTTGAACAATGCTTCCGGGTCCACGGCCTCGCCTCCATCAGCCACCTCCAGGCCCCAACCGGCGAGCGATGGAGGTGCAACCATGATGCCGTCGTACAAGTGGAAACCCAGGCTGTCCCGGAGTGCCTCGGAAGTACTGCCGCCGACGTTGGCGTGTTGCCGACGCCAATGCTCGATCAGAAACTGCTTGAGGCCCGGCACTGTCTGGAACGTCCGGGTCGGCAGTTTGCCGTAGGCATGCGATAGATCATGGGCAAGTACCGGCGCGAGATTGCCGAGGCCGCGGATGGTGCTGTCGATG